>JAEYUO010000055.1 GCA_023432465.1 Planctomycetota bacterium
GGGCCGGGGGAGAGGGCCCCCTCCGCCGCTGCGCGGCACCTCCTCCTGCTGGGGGAGGATCAACTGTCAGCGTGCCGCGGCGCGCTTCTTGGACTTGTTGGTGGACATGAACTCCGGCAGGCCTTCGCCCTTCTCGAAGAGGTCGGCGAACTTGAAGCCCTTGCGACTCTTCCAGGCCTTGCGGTGGTAGGCGTCGCTGGCGAGGATGGGGAAGAGTGCGGAGAGCTCGCCGAAGACCATCTGCTCGTGGACGACGTCGACCTTGCCCCACGAGCAGGCCTCGCGGAGGGTGGAGCCGGAGAGCGCGCCATCGCGGGAGTCGGCGACGGTCATCTGGATCGCATACTTGTGCATGCCGATGTCGCCGCGGGCCTTGCCGCCCTTGCGCTCGTTGAGGAGTTCGGCCGCGACGACGATGTCCTGTGCGAAGTTCTTGGGGACGCCGCCGCCGAGCATGAGCAGGCCGGTGTCGCGGCAGGCGAGCTTGATGTCGGTGAGTTCGCGGAAATCCTTGCCGGAATCGAACGCGACCTGGCCGCGGCCTTCTTCGATGGCTTCGGTCTGCTGGAGCACGATGCCGAAGCCGGCGGAGCAGTCGCTGAAGGCGGGGACGAAGATGGGGACGCGCTTCTGGTAGCAGGTCTTGACGATCGACTCGTTCTTGGCGAGCTTGGGGTTGGTGGCGAGGTACGCGCCCATCGCCTCGATGAACTCGCGGGAGGAGTATGCGCCGGGGGCGAACTGATTAAAGATCTCGTGGGTGACGGCATCGCAGTCGCGGAGGTCATCCTCGTTGATGTAGGTGTCGTAGATGCGGTCGATCATCAGGTTGCGGAGCGTCATGTCGTCCACCGGCGGGGCCTCGGGGGAGCCGGGGGCGATGTAGTGCTTGAAGCCGAGGCCTTCGAAGAAGTCCTGGTCGACGATGTTCGCGCCGGTCGAGACGATCGCGTCGATCATGTTGTTCTCGACGAGCGTGATCAGGGCCTTCTTGAGGCCGGCGGAGATCAGGCTGCCCGCGAGGGTGACGATGACCGCGCACTCCTTGTCCTTGAGCATCATCGAGTAGATATCCGCGGCCTGGGCAAGCGTGCGGCTGGAGTAGGCCATGTCGCGGTAGCTGTCGATGATCTCGCGGCCGTCGAAGCGGGTGATGTCGATGTGCTTGATGGGACGGGAGAGGAGTTCCTTCTTCGTCCACTTGGAGGGGGAGGGGGTGCCGTTTGCCATGGGGGAGACTCCAGAGATCCAAATGGCAAATTACCAAAGGGCCAAATTCGAGAGGGCGGACTGTGAGTTGTGCGCACCGACTCAGATTTGGCCATATGGCAATTTGCCATCTGGCCATGTTGACCGGCCAAGCCCCCCTGGCCGCGTGGATGGATGAAGGCTCCCCGGGGGTGGCGGGAAGCGGGGGATTGTACGTCCGTTGCGGGGCGAAGTTCGAGGCGGGTGGGTGCGGTTGGCGGAGGGCCTGACGGAGGCTTCGCGTGGGCGCGTCATGGTGGTAGGCTGGGGAGCGGGAGGAGCAGTTCTGGGCGGGATCGAGGAGGCTGGTGATGAACAGCGTGCGCGTGCGGATGGCGTGTGGACTGGCGATGGGCGTGGTTCTGGCCGCGGCGGGGACGGTGAGCGGGCAGGCGGTGCGGGTGGTGCAGGCGGGGGAGACGGCGGAGGGTGTGCAGCCGGGCGGGGTGACGATGAAGCGTTCTGCGCGGGAGCCGAAGATTGAGCGGTATGCCCGCGTGCTGGGTCTGGATGAGGTTCAGACGGAGGTTGCGCGGGATTTGAACGTGGCGTATGAACGGACGATGGGGGAGACGCGCAAGGCGATGAACGCGGCGATGAAGGAAGCGCAGACGGACATGAGCGATGGGGACCGCGCGGGGTTTGAAGAGAAGATGGACAAGGCCATCAAGGCCAACGGCGATGCCAGCAAGGCGCTGACGGCGCAGTTTCTGGCGGACCTGAAGTCGCTGCTGCGGGCGGATCAACAGGAGAACTGGCCGCGGCTGGAGCGGTTGAGGCGGCGCGAGAGCCTGCTGGGTTCGATGATGGGGCCGGGGGCGGGGAAGCTGGGTGGGTCGCAGATCGATCTGATTCCGCTGGTCGGGAAGCTGGAGGTTCCGGCGGAGGTGAAGCCGAGGGTCGATGAACTGCTGGGGCTGTATGAGGTGGACATCGACCGGCCGCTGCAGGACCGCGAGCGGAACGTGGAGGAGGATCGTCAGACGATGGGCGGGATTCAGCAGTTCACGCCGGAGAGCTTCCAGAAGATGCTTGATCGGGACCGGGGCGTGGACCTTCGCGTGCGCGAGGTGAATGACAAGTTTGTGCGGCTGATCGCCGCGGAGTTGCCGGAGGCACTGAACGCGAAGTTGAATGAGGAGTATCGCAAGGGCGCGTACCGGAGCGCGTATCGATCGACGAGCGCGGGGCGTGAGCTCGCGGCGGCGGAGAAGCTCAAGGGGCTGAGCGAGAAGCAGCGTGAGCAGGTGAAGGCGATGAACGAGCGGTATCGGCGCGACGTTCAGGCGGCGAATGACCGGCTCGCGGCGGCGATGCGACGGGCGGAGGATGAGGGAAGGTCGCTCGGCGGCCCGATGCTGATGATGGGACCGGGCGGCAGTGGGGAAGTGGATCCGCAGCTTGCCGAGGCGCGGTCGCAGCGGCGCGAGCTGGATTCGAAGCTGCGGGAGGACATGGAGCGGTTGCTGTCGCCGGAACAGCTTGCCGATGCGCGGGAGGCGGCGAAGCCGCAGGGCTTGATGGGTCACTCGGTGTCGGTCGTGGCGCACGGCATGGGGGGCGATGAGATGGTGTTTGTCTCGGACTTCGAGATCGATGAGGATGCGATCGTTGATGACGGTGAAGGTGGCGAGGCGATCGTGATTTTCCGTACGGTGGAGACGGGGACGCCGGCGCAGACGGAACCGGAACCGAAGTGATGCCGGTTGAAAGGCTCAGAAGGCGTTGGGGATCGAGCCTCGATCGAAGATGAGCGTGTCAAGCGTCCAATGCAGGTCGCTGTGGCACACCTTCGGCGTGCAAGAGGGAAGTTGAAGGCGGGGTGTCCGGGGGTGTCGCGGCTCGCACACTCGCCGCTCCATCGCCCGGCTATAAACGTCCACGCCTTCGGCGTGAAGAACAGTGCGGCGGCTCTTGAATATCTCGGATGGAGCCTGTGCTACGCGCGTTCGGTCACGATGCCTTCCTGGTAGGCGCGGACGAGGTCGCGCAGGTCGTCGATGCGGCGCTGGGTTTCGCGGCCCTGCTGGGTGTCACGCACGAGCCGCGGCTTGGCGTACTTCCTGATCGTGGTGACGGTCGGCACGATGTCCGCGTCCTGCTCGATGCAGGCCTGCACGCTGGAGAATGGCGCGTGCTCGGCGAGGTCGATGCGGTCGGGCTTGAGGACGAGGGTGTAGCCGCGGTCGCCGTAGGCCTGGCTGAATGCGCCGTCGATGGTGACGGCGTTGCCGCCGCGTTTGACGGGCTGCTCACCCTTCTCGACCTTGACGGGCACGTGGCCGTTGACGATGAGGACATCGTCGCCCATCCCGAAGAGCTTGCCGACCTTGCGGATAAACGACGCGTCGTGCATGAGGTCGAAGTACGGGTTCTTGACTTCCTTGTGGGTCTCTTTGTCGGCGATGAACGAGGTCTCGAAGGTGGCGAGCTTGTCCTTGCCGAAGAGGGGGGAGCGGGGGCAGCCCCAGAGGTACCAGAGCCAGTCGGCATCGGTGCCGATGCCGTCGCGGGGTGCACCCTTGGGCCGATGCGTGCCGCCGATCGGCCCGATGCGGAAGGCGCGGCGGACGACGACGGCGAGAGCGTCCATCAGTTCGCGTCCGGCGACTTCGCGATCGTCGACTTTGAGCGAGAGCGGCGTGCCGGCGGCATCGACGGGGACGCAGGCGTGGAAGACGAGGACATCGTCGCGGCGGGTCCACATGTTGCCGCGGCGGGCGAGCCATTGCATGTGCTCGCGCAGGCGGATCGAGGAAACGAAGGAGTTGCGGATGCGGTCGAGGCAGGTTTCTTCTTCGGGCGAGTAGGCGTAGGGGTCGCGTGGGTCGATCGTGGGCAGGTGGGTGTCGAGCAGCGGGTGGGCCTTGCCGTCGATGGTGACGGTGCCCGCGGCTTTGTCGATGCGGTGGAGGAGGCGGCGGTGCTCGAGGTCCCATTCGGGGTGCTGGGCGATCATGCGGCCCTCGGCCTTGAACTGCATGATGGTGATGGCCTTCTGCATGCGCGCGACGGTGAGCGGATCACGGTGGCCGGTGCCCTTGGCGATGAACCGTTCGGCGGGGTCATCGGCGTAGACATCGCGCACGAGCTTCTCGAGGGGCGTGGTGAGGATGCCGTAGCCCTCTTCGAGCTGCGCGGCCTGACGGTAGCGCGCGGAGAAGCGCAGGACGGTGAGGAGGCAGGGGTCGTGGCCGAGCGAGGCGCCCATCCAGATGGTGTCGTGGTTGCCCCAGAGGAGCGACACTCGCGGCTGGAACATGAGGAGGTCGATGACTTTGTCGATGCGCGGGCCGCGGTCGCCGAGGTCACCGGCGACGAGAATCTCGGCGGAAGCCAGTGAGCGGATGAGGCGTGAGGCGGCGGCGATGGCCTCCCAGTCGCGGTCGTACTCCTCGCTGAAGGAGCCGCCGGCGTTGCCCATCGCGGCGAGCATCGCCCGCGGGAACTGGGGCCGCTGGCCGGAGAGCATCTCGACGAAGAGCTCGCGGAAGTGGGGGGGCGTGAGGCGGTCGATGAGTTCGCGGCGGTAGGTTTTGCGGAGTGCGCGGATGATCTCGCACTGGAGGGTGAGGGTCTGGAAGGCCCATTCTGTGCGGGCGGCAGGACCCCGGGCTTCGATCTCGGGGACGAAGCGGGCGAGGGCCTCGCGTGGGTAGTAGAGGATCTTGAGGAATCGCTCGCGTTCGACTTTGGAGAGGCGGTTGGCGAGGACTTGCTCGACGAGGGGGCGGAGCGCGCCGGAGGCGTTATGGATGACGTGGCGGAGCTTGGTGTCCTCGCCGTGGATGTCGGAGATGATGTGGACCAGGCCCATGGGCAGGTCGAGCGTCGCGGCGAGGCCGGCGATCTCGGCGATGGCGGTGTCGGCGGTGGGGAACTGCGGGGCGAGGGCGCGGAGGAGGGCGAGGCGGTCGGGGGAGAAGGGTGCGGGCGTGCCGGTTGGCGGGGGGGTGGGCATGGTGTGCGGCCTCGGGGGGTGGAGGGAGCACACTGTACCAGACGGCTGTAGCCGGAACTCCGGGAGTGCGGAGGATCAGTCGCGGCGTCGGAACCCAGCCAAGAGCAGGCCGCAGCCGAGTGCGAGCGCTGATGCTGGAGCGGGGATGATGGCGAGGAACCCCTCCGGGCGGCCCGCCGGACCGCTGCCGGAGCCGACGAGCCTCGTGCCATCGGCCGAGATTCCGGACACGGTCCCGAGTGTCCAGCCGGTGAGGTCGACCCCGGCTTCTGAAAGAAACTGGTGGAGGGAGAGTGTGCCTCGATCACGGGTCCACACGAACGCGGCCTGAGTGGTTGCGTCGGCGTTGAGATTGGTGCCGAGAATCAGGCCGCCATCGGCCGAGATGTCCGAGATGATGACCGAGTGGAAGCCGGGGAGTGCGGGGATGATCGTGAAGCCGTTGTCCGCGGTCCAGACCCAGCTCTCCTCGCGGAATGGGACGGCATCGGTGAAGGAAGTCAGGCCGCCGATGACGTGTCCATCGGCCGAGGCCCAGAAGGGAGCGCTCGGGTTGAGCGGTGTGGAGGGGAGCGGTGTGATGGCTTGGGGGACATCGCCTGTCCAACGGAGCAAGTGCGTCGCACCGCCGGAGTCCAGACCTGCGCCGTAGATACGACCGAACGCATCGAAGGTCGTGGCTTGTGTGTGCACGTACCCAACGGGAACGGTGAGTGGTGTGCCGGGGTTTGCGCCCACCCACCGGACAGCGCGGGTGCCGACGCCGGAGATGGTCGCTTCGCCGATCGCGGCAGAGCCATCGGGAGAGACATCGCGGGTGCGAATCTGTGACCACCCCGCGGGGTTGCTGAGCGCCACTGAGCCGGTTGAGGGTGACCAGCGGAAGCCGGGGAACGCTCCTCCCTGCTGTCGCCAGCCCAGGACGGTTTCGCCATCGGCAGAGATGAACCTGCTTTGAGCGGATGTCCAGCCCGATGGCAGCGGCAGTTGCTGGAGCGAGACACTCCCGGCGATTGACCATCGCAGTGGGATGAAGCTGGTGAGACCCTGAGTCGAGACGCCGGTGACATAGTTCCCGTCGGCGGAGATGCCTGTCGCGGCGGTGCCGTCGAGCGCGGTCAGGTGCCCCAGACCGACGATACCCGGACCGGCGGAAGCGGGGAGGACAAGGACGAGAGCAGAGAGGATGAACACCATCGACGAGCGCATAGGGAACACTCCGGCCACGGGGTTGGGCTTGCGGGAGTGACCACCGTCATCCCTCCAACGGAATACGAGGGAAGGGGAGCGTGCCTGCGCGGGATGGCTCAGCGCGTTCGGATATGTGCTTGCGGCGGCCGGCTATTCCTCGAGGTAGGTGTAGCCGTCGATGCCGCGTTCGTAGAAGGCGAGGAAGCTCTTGCCCTCGGCGACGGTGATGCGATTGGCCTTGATGGACCGCTCGACTTCGCGGCGCATCGCCCGGCGCATGTCTTCATCGTCGTACTGGACGTAGGAGAGGACTTCCTTCACGGTGTCGCCCTCGATGACCTCGTCGATCGACCAGGTCTCCGGGGCGCTTCCGTTGCCGGCGGATTCACTCGGATCGGGCGAGCGGTACGAGACGTGCACGGCGTGGGTGTCGCCGAGGAGGTTGTGCAGGTCGCCGAGGATTTCCTGATAGGCGCCCAGCAGGAAGACACCGAGGAAGTATGGCTCGCCGGGTTTGAGCTCGTGCAGTTCGAGGGTCTTCTTCTCGACGCGCTTGTCGACGAAGTTGTCGATCTTGCCGTCGGAATCGCAGGTGATGTCGGCCATGATGCCGCGACGGGTGGGCTCTTCGTCGAGGCGGTGGATCGGGCAGATGGGGAAGAGCTGGTCGATGGCCCAGGAGTCGGGCATGGACTGGAAGAGGGAGAAGTTGCAGAAATAGATGTCGCTGAGGGTCTCGGGGAGGTGCTCGATCTCCTCGGGGAGTTCGCCCTTCTTGGCGCATAGGTCGAGCACCTTGCGGCCGATCGACCAGAAGAGCCGTTCGGAGGCGGCTCGCATGGGCAGGGACATGTAGCCCAGGGAGAAGAGGCTCATCGCCTCATCGCGTGCCTGGAGGGCATCGTGATAGGCCTCGAGCAGGTTGCGATCGGTCAGCCGCTCGTAGGCGTCGATCAGGTCGAGCACGGGCTGCGGAGGTTCCTTCTCGGTGGCGAGGTCGGCCTTGATGCGGGCCATCTCGGGCTCGGCGTTGAAGGAGGACTTGCCGAGCACATCGACGATGAGCACCGAGCCGTACGCGACCATGGCGCGGCCGGATTCGGAGAGGATCGTGGGGTGGGGGACGCCGACATCGTCGCAGACGGTCTTGATGCGGTACACCACATCCGCGGCGTATTCATCGACCGTGTAGTTGATCGACGAGTTCCACGCCGACTGCGAGCCGTCGTAATCGACGCCCATGCCGCCGCCGATATCGAGCATCTTCATGCCCGCGCCGAGGCGGACGAGCTCGGTGTAGATGTGGGTGAGCTCGTTGACGGCGTTCTTGAGGTGGCGGATGTCGTAGAGCTGGGAGCCGACGTGGCAGTGGAGGAGGTTGAGGCAGTCGGCCATGCCGCGGGCCTTGAGGAACTCGAGGGCCTCCAGGACTTCGGTGACGAAGAGGCCGAACTTGGAGCGTGCGCCGGCGGAGGACTCCCACCGGCCCGCGCCGCGGGAACCGAGCTTGACGCGGATACCGATCTTCGGGCGGATGTTGTATCGCTCGGCGTGCTTGACGATGAGCTCGAGCTCGCTGAACTTCTCGACGACGGGGATGATGTTGCGGCCGAGCTTGGTGGCGAGCAGCACGGTCTCGATGAACTCGTCATCCTTGAAGCCGTTGCAGATGATCGGCATGGTGTCCTGCCCCTCGGAGAGGGCGAGGACGGCAAGGAGCTCGGGCTTGGAGCCGGCCTCGAGGCCGAAGTTGAGCTCGCGCCCCAGCTTGGCGATTTCTTCACAGATGTGGCGCTGCTGGTTGACCTTGATGGGGTAGACGCAGGAGTAGCCGCCCTGGTAGCTGTTGTCGGCGATGGCCTTGTCGAACGCGGAGCGGATCTCGCGGAGGCGGTGCTCGAGCACGCCGGAGAAGCGGAGCAGCACGGGTGAATGGATGCCTCGATCTTCGAGCCCCTTGACGAGGTCGTGCAGATCGATCTGCTCGGCGGGGTTCTTGGACGGCATGACCGTGACATGGCCGCGGGCATTGACGCCGAAGTAGCCCTTGCCCCAGTCGGGCATCCCGTAGAGGCGGGCGGCATCTTCGTGGGTCCAGCGGCCGTGGAGGAAGGAGTTCTTGGGGATCGAGAGCGTGGCCATCGTTCGGGGCACTCCGTCGGTCGCATCGTCCGCAACGGGAAACGCCCGCGCATACGCGGCGCGGGCGTTCCGTCGCCAGAACATTATGCATTCGGAAACGGCCGGGTGCCGGTTTGGCCCGCCTGTTTGCATCAGGCGGCGGAGAGGGTGAGCGACTGTTCACGGGCGAGACCGACCAGCCGCTGGAGCTTCCAGAGCAGGATGAGGTAGAGCACCCAGGCCACCAGCGGTCCGATGCCCACGCAGAGAGCTCCAACGGTGTACAGAAGCGGCAGGAGCCACATATAGGTGCGGGTCTTCTCCACCATGTCCTCATCGGGGATCCGCTGCGCCAACCACCGGACGTAGAGCATCGTGGCGAAGAACATGACCGCTCCGGCGATTGTCCCGATCAGGCTGATTGCCCCGGAGGTGACCGCCACAGCGATGGCCGGATTCGGCCCCATCGGCGCGCCCGCGGGGGTGATCGATGCTCCGAAGTAGCCAACCGCCAGACCGATCGCCTGAACCGCGGCCGACACGGCGACGGCGGAGCGGACCACACGCCGCGCGGTTCGGGGCTGTTCTCGCTGGCTGTTGGCAGGATCGGGGGCGGTCAGAAGCCAGTAGCCGATCAGCGAGGCGGTGGTGGCAAGCACGCTGATGCCGGCGCCTCCGAGGGTGACCCATGCCGGTGCGGCCCCCACGCGCACCGCCCCGCCCCCTCCACCCCCCGGAGGAGGACTGAAGCCGCCAATGGCGAAGATGGCCACGACCGCCGCCCCGGCAAGAAGTAGTCCCGCGAGCAGGTTCGCGATATTGGTGTAGATGACAATGCGTGCGCCGAGCACGAGCGAGGCGAGATACTCTGGCCCGGCAAAGCGAAGCAGGCCGCCTTGAAGCGAGGCTTCCACCGACCACGAACACTCCGGGCACTTGCCGGTGACCTGGAGGCCACGCAGCTCATAGCCGCAGCGCGTGCAGGCGACCTCGTGCTCGACCAACTGGATTGGCGGGGGAACCCGGGACTCCATGTGCGCAGGCTACCGGGTTTGGGGCGGCGTGCCAATGTGCACAGGATCGGAAGGTTGTTCCGCCGACGCGGCGGCGGGCCGGCCGGGGTGGTGAGCACGGGAGGGAACGGACGGCCCCCGGCTGCAAGAGAGGTTGTACAATGGCGGCATGACGGTTTCACAACTTCGCCGACAGATCAAGAAGGCCATCGACTCCGTTCCCGCGGATCGCCTGGCGTCACTTGCCGACTACGCCGAGTTTCTCGCGAGGCCGGAGTTGAAAAAGCGACTTGGGAAAGCGGAGAGGGACTTCACGAGCAAAAAGGGGACCGCGTGGCGGTCGGTGCGGCGCGATGTATGAGGTCGTTCTGTCTCCGGAAGCGGCCAACTTCTTCGCCGAAGCGGATCTGCCATTGGCGAAGAAGCTGGCACGGTGCTTCGCGCAGCTCGAACAGGAGCCGCGAAAGCACAACAACATCAAGCGGTTGACGGGTGAGTTCTCGGGATACTCGCGGTTTCGAATCGGCGACTGGCGAGTGATTTTTCGGATCGATGGTGCGACGGATCGTGTGCTCGTGATGTCGATCGCGCACCGACGCGAGGTCTACGAGTAGGCTGGCTTCGACGACGCTTAGACTGATTGCGGGCAATTGCCGCGATGTGCGCCTATGGCTTGCGCCCGGCGTCCGACCCGGTCCGCGGGAATTCGCATGGAGTCACCGCCCCGCTCCCACCGCGTGCTTGCCCAGCACGCGTTCGGCGTAGTCGTTCATCGCATCGCGGAGCTGCTCGAAGCTCTCCAGCACGTAGTAGATGGGCTGGAAGTGGTCGATCTCGAAGGGTGTTTCGCAGATGCGGTCGAGGTCAAAGGGTCTCCACTCGGCGACGGGGCGCGCGGTGCATGGCTCCGCGCCCGGCTTGCCTCTGGCTTCCCATTGGCCTTCGAGCGAGTACTTGCTCTCGCCGTGGCTGCTGACCAGTCCCGATCCGTAGACCTTCACCTTGCCGTCTTCCTTGATGAGCCCGAACTCGACCGTGAACCAGAACAGGCGGCCGAGGCGCTCGATGTGGTGGGCATCATCGCAGAGCAGCGCGGCCTTGCCGTAGGTCTGGAGGAAGTCGGCAAAGACGCGGCTGGCGTGCAGGGGCACGTGGCCGAAGACATCGTGGAAAATGTCCGGTTCGGGCAGATAGTCCATGACCTCCCGCGGCCGGATGAGCACGGTCGTGGGGAACTGCCGCGCCGCGAGGCACGCGAAGAAGGCCTTGGCGGGCAGATAGCCCGGGACGCCGAAGCTTGCCCAGTCGCTGACTTCGCCGAGGTAGCGGTTGATGCCCTCGAGCCTGGTGCCCTTCTTGAGGATCGTGCCGTCGGTGATCTCACAATCCTGAGTGAGGGTGGTGTCGCACAGGAGGGGCAGTCGGTCGGGGCTGAGGCGGAGGATTTTGAGACCGTCGATGAACGTGCGGCTGACCTGCGCTTCGAGCATGTCCCAGCGTCGCGTGAACAGGTCGCGCCAGACCTCGTGGTCGGCGCGGGTGTACTTGTGGTACTGCTGGGTGATATAGAACCGCTCGGCATCGATCTGCTCGGCGCGCAAATTCGGGGCCTTGTCCGCCGCGGCCTGGGCCTGGCGGGTCTCGTCGCTGTCGATGATGTTGTTGTACTTGATATCACCGCGCATCAGCTTGCCCTCCGCAGCATCGGAATCGATAGGAGATGATACGTCGAACGCCGCCGTCACCACGGCGGAAGCCGCGGGCAGACCCTTGACTTTTCGGCGGCGGTCGGATAAGCGTATTCAAAGCGGCTGAGTTGAACGAACGGGGGGCCATTGGGAGCTCGTGCCATGGCCATCGATCCGATGCTGTATCGCAAACTCTCCGGGCGAACCGGGGACCCTCACACGCGGCTGGGGGAGGCGCTGGCGAAGAATGCCAAGGCCAAGTCGCAAAGGGATGAGATGCCCAAGGGCCTGAGCGGGGGCCTTCGGACAACCCGGATGCCGGGGATCTTCGCTCAGATCTTCTTCTGGTTCAAGGATCGCGGGCGCGAGAAGTAGGGGGCATTGAGGCCTGCACACTGTTCATGGATGCCGCGGAACCCGTGCTCGCTGGGGGCGAATGGGTGTACCATGGAACCCATGAAGCAGGCCATGACACAGAGGCGATTCGGCACAGCGGCGGTTCTGTGCGTCGCGGCGGTTGTTTCCTGCCTTGCCGGCTGTTCCGGCGGCGGTTCGGGGTCGCAGCAGCAGGCGTCAAGCGGCGGATTCTTCGGGCTGTTTGCGAAGAAGGACCCGAATGCGGATCTGACGCCGGAAGAGGGTCAGAAGCTGCTTGCGGAGATTCGCAAGGACAACAGCCGGTTGCAGAAGCTGACGCCGGGTGAGCGGCGGTACATTGCACGGGTCACGGCCGCGCAGTGAGCGCCCAGGGTGCGCTACCGGCCATCCCAGCGGAAGCTGCCGGGGACGGCCGTGACGGTCGCATCTACTTCTGTGTAGCCCGGGGGAGGATTGGCGGCGATGGTTGGGTTGGCGACGAACTGGGTTGCGCTGGAGACCGTGACGGCTCCGTCGCAGAGCCACGTGCCGTTGATTCGGGGTGATTGTTCGAACGACGTTGTGGCCGCACCCATGACATGAAAGAGTCCGTGGAGTTCAGAGGGGGCGGTTGCGCGGGTGCCGACGACAACAACTATGCCCAGGAGGTTCGCTCCAAGCAGCGGGACCTCGACGGTTCCAGTTTCGGGCCGGATGCGGACGGATGCACTGGAACCGCCGGCGGCGATCAGCGACGGCATCCCGGTTGAGGGAGGTTCCCAGGCGACCTTGTTGCGGACATCCAGTCTCGCGGTGCCGTTGAGTTCAACGAGCAGCGTTGCCTGGATGATGGCCTCGCTGATTTCGAGCGTTCTGCCATATGGCACGCGGATGAGGTAGATTCCGGAGGCGTTCTGGGGGCCGTAGGGGTTTGCGGACTTCGAGAGGATTGTCGAGGAGATCCTTCCGCTGCCGATGCTCCAGTAGGAGATCTCGGTGGCTCGGGGCGCGTACTCGGTGGCGATGGAAATGCCGGGAACGGTCTTGTTCGGGGATGGCTGGGTGACAAAGCCCACGATCGAGCCGGTGTTGTTGATGGAGGCCGCCTCCACGTCACCCGTGATCGATTGCGAGTTGGTCAGGGGTCCGTCGCAGGAGATCGCTCCGCCCGAGGACGAGAGAGGGGCGCTGACAGTGATCGAGGTTTCGCTGTGAAGTGTCGACGAGAGGACGGGGAGAGCCTTGGTGCCTCCAGGCTTTCCGACGAGCGAGAACCGACGGCCGGCGAGTCCGACTGTCGCCTCGCCGGAGAGCCTCACCGGCTGGTCGGGGTTGTTGGTCATGTCGTTGTCGAGCTGATCGGTCTGCTTCCAGCTGAGGGAGCCGCCGCCAAGGGCGACGGGGGTGTTCCACGCATCGCAACCGCCCGTCACCCGCCAGTTGGTGTCGCTGTTGACCGTGGCGAGCGCGAGGTCCACGGCCGAGGAGGCGAGCACGCTCGCCTGAAGGCAGTTGTTGTCCGCTGCCGCGTTTCGGATGCTGATCCGCGAGGAGACGGCAACAGCAAAGCCGATGACGGTGAGGAGGGAGCCCATGCCCAGGACCAGCATGTAGACCCCGCCGCGGCGGAGATGAGGGGCATGAGGATGGGTGGTGCGTCGATGGGGCATGAGGTTCTCACTTTCCTTCGACGACAACGACCTCTTTCTCCTCCTCCGGCGCGATGAGCACCGGGGCGGGACTGAGGGTGGAGACGGGGGCGTTGAAGTGGGTCGCGCCGCCCGCGAGCAGGGAGCCGGAACGGCCGACTCTGAGCTTGATACGGGTCGCGGTGACGTGCGAGACGCCGACCTGGGGTGTCGCGGCATCGACGATGGCGGCGCGGGACTTCAGAGCGGTGAGCGTCCGGATGTCTCCGGCAGGACTTGTAACGGTGATGGTGATGCGCCGGAGCCCGGTGCCGGCGTCGTCGCTATCGACCTTGTTCGGGTTGGAGATCGTCACGTTTTCGACGATCACCTCGCGCGACCACTGGGTCGCCCAGCCGATCTTGACGCCGTCGGCATCGGTCGGGGGGCTGTCGATGTACTTGTTGAAGTCGTCCACATCGTCGAGAGTCGTGCGGTGATCCGTGGTTTCGCCGGAGTCGATCCCGAAGCCGCTTCCGCCCTGGGGATCGCTGAAAGACGTCGCGAGAATCTCGGCCATCAGCGAGACGGCGAGGCTCTGGCCACGGCGCCACTCGCGCTCGCGGGCCGCGGCCTGCGCAGAGCCGCCGACGACGGAGAGCGCGGCGGCGATCATGACACCGACGATGATCGTGGAGATCGCCGCTTCGACCAGCGTGAACGCGTGAGCGGCGGGGCGCTTGGGATGGGGGTGAGGCATGGTGATTACCTCGATACGCTGGTGGCGGTGCCGTAGAGCTGGAAGACGAAGTTCTGGGATTGACCGTGGCCCTGCCAGGATGCACCGCTGGTCGTTGAAGTCGCCATCCAGATGTTGAAGGGCATGGTGGGTGTCGATGAGGCGAGCAGGCCGACTTCGCAGGCGTCGCTGGAGCCCGAGAGGCCGTGAATCATGATCGCCACGGGCTGGCCGGCGGGGATGGGCTGGCAGTCGGGGAGAAGAAACTCGTCGCTTCGGAAGGATGTTCCGAGTTGAGTCTCCTTCACTTCGAGCGTGGTGTAGGGCGTGGTGCCGGGTGTGTTGTCGGCGTTGAGCGGGACGAGTGAGATGAGGAAGGTGGCATCGGCCGTGCCACGCTGTCGCAGAAGCAACTGGACCCTTGTGGCTTTCCATGAGACCACATCGCCTGCGAAGGATGGTCGCAGGACCTGCGCGGCCCTGTTGGCGCTGGTGATGACCGTCGATGTCGATGAGGAGCCCGCGTGGGCAGAGAACTCCGCGATGAGCCGTTCCGCGGATTCCGCGGACTGGAGCCCCGGTCGGATGGCGTAGGTGAGGTTCAGGTCGCGGACATCCGCGGCGACGATGCCGGCTGGCCCGCCATTGGTGCTGCGCGTGAGGGGATGGCCCCGTACGCCGGACCATGCGTAGCGGATGTGCTCGGCGACACCGTCTCCATCTCGATCGGGCACTTCGAACCAGACGGCGTACTCGGTGCGCTCGAAGAAGCGGGTGGCCTCGGAGAGGTCGGCCTGCAGATCGGCGAGCGCCTGGGAAGCCAGTCGATCGCCATCGAGCGGGCTGTCCCCCCGCTCAAGAGAGGAGGATGCGGTGATCAGGACGATGCCCATCGCGCCGACGAGGATGCCGGAGACGGCCATCGCGAGCACAAGCTCGACGAGAGAGAAGGCTGCGCGGAGTCTATTGGATGCTGGCATGGCCGGTCTCTGGGTCGACACTGATCACACGGACAAACTCACCGGAGTAGACGGAGATGGTTCCGACGCTGACGGGCCTGCCGAAGTGGTTGTATTCCACTTCCGTGGACCCATCAGGGTTGGAGAACTTCATCCGGACGCGGTATGGGTCGCTCCTGAGGTTGATGAGGTCCAACTCGGCGGCGCTCGACTCAAACCACTTGAACTGCATGGTGCCCTCATCGACGTTGAAGGTGACCTTGCAGGCGCCGCCCCGCGTGCGGGCGCGGGTGCGGGCATCGTCGAGGGTCGAGACGACGCGCCGGGCCGCGGCATCGACGCGGGCGGCCTCGGCGCTGCGGGCGAAGCGGACCGAAGCGACGCCGGCGATGATGGCGATGATCGCCATGCTGACGACGAGCTCGATCAGGGAGAAGCCTCGTGGTCGGTAGGGATTCATGCTGTCGCCTTGGAACGTAAACCGCCCGGGGGTGCCGCCGCGAGTTGCGTCGGTGCCTCCGGGCGGACGGTGAGCAGGGTGAGTTCGGCTTCGGCGTCGAGGCCGTCACGCGGATCAATACTCGGAGTAAGCCTTGCCGTTGGCATCCTTGTCGGTGCCCGCGTTGGCGGTGATGACACCGGTCGTGGCGTTGTAGAGCCAGCCGATTCCGGCGGCATCCGCGGCGGCGATTCCGGCCGAGCCCTTCTTGCCGCCAACGGTCTGGACGGGGATGGCGCGGAGGTACGGGCCGTAGATGTATCCGCCGGTCTGCGTGCCGTCGGGGGTGACGACGCCCAGCTCGTTGGTGTACTTGGTGAGCTGGTCGGCGATCTTGTCGGCGGCCGGGAACGTGTTGTTGTGCTCGGCGGCGTAGAGATCGATCGCCTTGCGGAGCGCGGCGAGGTTGCTCTGCAGCGCGCCGTCGTTGGCGCCCGATGCGCCGCGGCTCATGCGCGGGATGGCGATCGCGGCGATGATACCGATGATCACCACGACGATGACCAGCTCGATGAGGCTGAAGGCTCGGGACTTGCGGATCGCACCGGTGTACATGTCTTGAACTCCTCTGTCTTCTTGGCGACCGGGGACAACGGCCGCGGGCGTGTGCTGCATTGGCTATCGCCCGGGAAGGCAGCAGGGTTGAGAGACAAAGACCAGAAACGGCCGAAAAAGCATGGCCGATGAGGTCAGTTGGACTGAGGCGACCGATAACCGCGGTTGGCGGTATCGGGGTTGAGCTCCAGCCGGACCGTAGCGTGGGTCATCGTGTCTTCGAGCAACACGCCCTCGCGGTCGATCTCCCGGACTCGGAAGCCGGTGCCCGGAACTTCGGCACCGAGCGCGTAGAGTGTGCCATTGATCATGGCGGCGCTGGAGCCCGTCGTCCGGGTCGCGGTAAGGCGGAGCTGCTGGCGCAGCTTTGCCGCCTGCTCGGCTGCCTTGCTCTGGCGTTCGAGGAGGCTCTGACGTTCCATCTCGCGCTCGAGCATGTCGGCGAGAGCTTCGGGCGGAGCGAAGGCGTCGGTGATCGTGGCGTCGGCGTTGAGATTTAGCCGCTCCTCCATGTTCACCAGCTGGGCGGTGATTGAGACGGTGAGCGCATCCGTGTCCGGCTCAACCTTGCCTGCGGCGGGGGCCACGGCATCGGAGAGGGTGCGGTCCAGCACGCCATCAGCGGCCAGCGAGGGCGTCGCGCCACCGCCCAGGACGAGCTTGTCGGTGATGAGTGCCGCGACGGCCAGGCCGAGGATGGCACCAACGACTTTGCGGTTCTTTGCTGTGTTCACGCTCTAGACAAACAATTCAGAGCGCGGGAGTGCAAGCCCCGCCCGGATTGACGGGTCATCTCCGGGCGGCAGGATCGTCAGGGGCCGCATACCAGACAAGGTCGAGCGTGATGTCGAGGCGCGCGGCCTGGTTCTCGGACGCGGGCTGCGCGACGGCAAGACTGGCGGTGGGCACGGCGATGTCCTGGTGCTCTTCGCGGAGTCGCGAGAGGAACGCGACGCAGTCCGCGAACTCGCCGCTGCCCTGGACGCGGATAGGGACGGAGATAAACGGCTTGCCGGGCTCTCGCGTGGCCGCGCCTGGAGTGAGCTGCTGAATGGCGATCTTCTCCGCGGCGGCCAGGGCCGTGAGCCGCGAGATTCGAGAGTTGGTTTGGTCCGCACTCTCGAGGATGAGCTGCGTGCTCTGACGTGCGAGTATGGCGTCGCGCCTGGCAAGAGCGTCCTGGAGCGCGCTGGTCGCGGCCTTCGCGTTCTCGCTCTCGGTGATGAGGGTTGCGCGATCGAGTTCCGCGGCTGCGCGGCGATCGAGCGCGGGGTGAATGCCCAGTGCATAGGCCGTGGCGATCACAACCAGAAGCAGCGCGATTCCGGCGGAGTCGATGACTCTTGCGGGTTGGGCGGACAACCGGGTGTTCATGGGCGACCCTCCTTCTCCGCTGAAGCTGTCGCGGCGGTCGCGGCCCGTTCGGTCAATGAGCACTCGATGTCAAAGCCGGTCACCGTGACGCCCCGGAAGGCCTCCGCGCGGGACTGCTTCATCGCCACTTTCTCCATCACGCCGAGCGCTTCGAGCTTCTCGACGAACGTCATGACGCCGCCGATGTCGGTGGCGATGCCCTTGAGCTTCAGTGTGAAACGTTCGGGCTGGCGGAGGGCGGATTGCGGCCGCGGATCGGAAGCTGCGGGCGCTGGGGCGGGAGGGGGTGGTGAAGCCCGAAGGTCAAAGGAACTGAGTGAGACCGCATCGCCGCGGGCCTGGTTGATGGCGAGGAGGAGGAGCGACCAGTCCGGGTGTTCGCCGACCATTCTTGCGGCGCGGTCGGCACGGTCCAGGGTCGCGATCTCGCCGCGCACTTTGATGAGCGCGGCGTCTGCGGCCTCGACGGCGGCGCGGGCTTTGGCGATCTCGGCGCGGATCGGCGCCTGGTCAAGCGACCAGAGCGCGCGGAAGGCGACAGCGGCGGATGCGCTGAGCATCGCGGTGGCGGTGAGTACACACGCCCACGTGCGGACCCGCACCTTGCGCGCATGTGCTTCGAGCCGCGAGGCCGGGATGAGGTTGACGCCGTTCATGGGGTGGCGGGCTCCGGGGTGGGCACCCGTGCAGGGTCGATGGCAAGGCCCGCCGCGCACACAAGGCGGGGATCGGTTGCGAGGGCCGTCAGGAGCGGATCGGCTGGTGCGGACGCGAAGTCGCTTGTGCGGAGCGCGCGGACGGATTCCTCCGCAGCTTCCTGGATTCGTGCGAGCATGCCGGGCACGCATGCGCCGCCGCCGCTCGCGGCCACGCCCATCGAGCCGCGTGCTCCGTAGCGGCGCATGGCGTATGACAACGAGGCCTTCAGTTCGCTGCCGATGGCCTCGGCATGATCGGCGACGATGGATCTGGCATCGTCGAGCAGTTCCCAGTCACGCTGATCCTCGGGGAGGTCGTTCAGAACGCCGACGCGCCGCAGGACGAACTCGGCGGCCTCCGCATCGATCGCGAGGTCGCTGATCAACCGGGCATGAAGGCGGGCGAGGCCCATCTCCGGTAGGAACCGCTGATAGACCAGGGTCTGACCCAGAAGCACGGCGAGCGTCGCCGCGCTCCAGCCGATGTCGAGCACGCCGGTCACGTGTGCGTCACCGCCGAGCCCGACACTCGCGCAGGCCCGGGCCAGGCCGAGCACCCCGGAGTCGAGAGCGCGGACCTCAAAGCCCGCGACCTCAAGGCCGATGAGGGCCTCCTCTGCGTCGGTGTGACGGAGCCCCAGCGCAAAGACGTGGGTGCCCTCCTGGGCGCGCTGTCCGGCGGGCAGGTCCCACCATGACAGCTCGATGGAGTCCGGGGCGCAGTCGTTGGCGCGGGCGAGTTCGACGCGCGCGATCTGATCCAGCGGCGCGCCCGAGGAGCGGGGGGGCAGTTCCATCACGCTGGAGATCATCCGCCCCGTGGGCCCGCCGAGCACGATGGCGCGGCCGCGAAACCCCTGGCGCGAGAGGATGCCGCGGAGCGCGACGGCCTCATCGGCCGGGAGGGTGGGCTTGCGTGTGGTGCGCTCGATGCAGGCCGCCGCGAGGATGTGCAGGCCCTTTGCCGAGCGGGTGAACTGCACAGCCTTGATGGCGGCGGAGCCGACATCGAGGCCGATGTGTGAGAACTTCGGGGTGAGTGGGATCATCAGCCGCCTCCTGCCATCGAGGTGAGATCGAACAGCGGGAGGAACATGCTGAGGGCGACGAACCCGACGAGCACGCCCAGGCCCATGAGGATGACGGGCTCGATGATGGAGGCAATCGACTTGACGATGACCTCGTTGTCCTCATCGAGGAAGTCCGCGAGATTGCTGAGGACCGGGCCGAGCTGGCCGGTTCGCTCGCCGGATCGCAGCGCCTCGGAGACCGACTGGGAGATGAGCTTGGACTCCATGAAGGCCGAGGAGACGGGCTCGCCACGTGTGACGACATCGATCGCACGATCGATGAGCGCGGCGTAGCGGCTGTTGCCGGTGGACTCGCGGGTGAGGTTGAGGGCGTCAAGCAGGGGGACCTTGCCCTCGATCAGGACGCCGAGGACGCGCATGATGCGCGCGGTGGCAAGGGAGCGGACGACCTTGCCGAGTTGCGGGAGTTTGAGGACCGCGCCATCGAGCCAGAGCCGACCGGCCTTGGATCCGAGCCAGAACTTGCCGCCGCCGATGGTGAGGATCAGGCCGCCCAGGATCCAGTACCAGTCGGACCGGACCACTGCGCCGACATCCATCAGGAAGCGGGTGCTCGCGGGGAGATCGGCCCCGAGTGTGGTGAACAGGCCCTCGAACCTGGGCATGACGAACCCGACCATCGCGACCAGGACGATGATGGAGACAAAGATGAGCACGGACGGGTAGATCATCGCGCCGATGACGGTGGAGCGCACCTTGAGCTGCTGTCGCAGAAGAGAGGCCAGGCGACGGAGCATCGCATCAAGCTGTCCGCCGGATTCGCCGGCGGCGACGAGCGAGCGGCAGACGGGATCAAACCATCGCGGGTGCGAGGCGAGCGCCTCGGAGAACTGCGCGCCCTCTTCGACGCGGGCGCGGATGTCGGAAATGACGGTGCGGAAGGGGGATTCGGGGATCTGCCGCTCCAGCGAGGCGATCGCCTCGACCATGGGTGTGCCGGTCGAGACGAGCACCGAGAGCTGTCGCATGAACGACGAGATCTCGCGGAGCTTGCGAGCGCCCGGCGCGGCGCTGCCGGCGGGCGAGGACTCTTCGCGCGGGGTCGAGCCACCGGCCGCGTGGATGTCGGTGACGAACAGCCCCTGTCGGCGGAGGAGTTCGCCGCCCTCGGCGACACTCTCGGCCTCGAGGACATCGGAGACCTTCTTGCCGGCTTTGTCGAACGCGCTGTAGGCGAGCTTCATGCGGCCTCCTTCAGGGCCGGAGCCGTGGCGCCCGTCGCTGCGGGCGATTCATTGAGATCTTCTCCCTCATCGTGCGTCACACGCAGCACTTCCTCGAGACTGGTGCGGCCCTCGAGCGCGAGCAGCACACCCTCCTCGCGGAGCGAAAGGCCGCCGCAGGAGGCGATCTTGGCGCGCATCTCGTGAGTCGGTGCGCCGCGGTGGACCATGCGGCGGAGTTCGGGGGTGACCTCCATGACCTCGTAGATTCCGCAGCGCCCGGCGAACCCGCTGTCGTGGCACTGGCGGCATCCCGCGCCCTTGCGGAAGGGCCGCCCGGCGTGCTCGCTGAGTCCGGCATCGTGCAGCACCTGCTCGGTGGGGTAGTACTTGGTCGCGCAGGAGCCGCAGATGTTGCGGGCGAGGCGCTGGGCCACCGCGCCATTGAGCGCGCTGGAGAGCAGGTAGGCCTCGATGCCCATGTCCAGCAGTCGGGCCACGGAACCGGGCGCATCGTTGGTGTGGAGCGTCGCGAGCACAAGGTGTCCGGTGAGGGCCGCCTGCACGGCCACGCGAGCGGTGGGCTCATCGCGGATCTCGCCGACCATGATGATGTCGGGGTCCTGGCGCAGGATGCTGCGGAGCGCGCGCGCGAAGCTCAGACCGACCTGCTCGTTCACCTGGATCTGGTTGATCAGGTCCAGCTGATACTCGACAGGGTCTTCAACGGTGAGGATGTTGACCTCGGGGCTTCTCAGCAGGTCGAGCGCGGAGTACAGGGTCGTCGTCTTGCCCGAGCCGGTGGGACCGGTGACCAGCACAAGGCCGTGCGGGGCGTGCAGGATGCGCTTGAAGGTGTCGAGCGCCTCGGCGCGGAAGCCGAGCTCCTCCATGCGGACCTTCAGGTTGCGCTTGTCGAGGACACGGACGACGATCTTCTCGCCCAGGAGCGTCGGCATGCTCGAGACTCGAAGGTCGATCTCGCGGCCCTCGGCGACGATCCGGACGCGGCCCTCCTGCGGCAGTCGCTTCTCGGCGATGTCCATCTTGCCGATGACCTTGACGCGGGAGACAATCGCCGCGTGCATGCCCTGCGGCGGCTTCATCAGATCGCGGAGGACACCGTCTTTGCGGTATCGGATGCGCGTGCCGCGCTTGTCGGGCTCGATGTGGATGTCGCTTGCTCCGTCCTTCACGGCCGTGAGGAAAGCCACGTTCACCAGGTTGACGATCGGGCTTCCCGCGATCATCTTGTCCAGGTCGGTGGCCGGGCCCTGATCGATCTCTTCACGCTCGACAACCTCGACCTCGCTCTCGGCAAGGCTCGTCAGGAAGGCGTCGATATCGACACTCTCCTCGCCGGAGTAGCGCTTGACGTACTCGAGGATGTTGGCTTCGATCGCGAGGATCGGCTGGATCTTCAGGTCGGTGAGCTGGCGAAGACGATCGATGGTTGGCAGGCTCTGGGGCTCGGCCATCGCAACAGTCAGGGTGTCGTGCACCTTGAACATCGGGATGACCTTCAGCCTCGCGGCCTCATCTTCGCCGATGAGCTTGAGCAGCGATGGGTCGATCAGCCCGTGGCGGAGCTGGCACCCTTTGACGCCGAGCGTCGCCGCGAGCGCCCGCACCAGGGACGCGTTTGAGATCACATTCTGCTCGACGAGCATCTCGCCGAGCATGCGGCTGGAGCTGCGTTGCTCCGAGAGGGCTTTGTCGAGCTGCTCCTGCGTGAGCGCTCCCTGTTCGACCAGGACCTCGCCGACTCGCATCCGTTTGGGTGCGGGCGCGCGAGCGTGGGATGATGCCGCGGAGTCCCGCGGCGTGGAGTCGGGTGATGGAGGGGTTGGCGACGTGTTCACAGGAAGCTCCGGACCGCGGAGTTCACATCGCTGTAGTGTTCGAAGAGCTCGGAGATGTTGGTGAGCTCGAGCACCTCGCGCACGGTCTCGTTCGCGCCGCAGAGGCGCAGCGCCTGGCCGCTCTCGGAAAGCTCGTCGGTTGCTTCCTTCAGGACCTCAAGACCACGGGAATCGACAAAGGGGATTTCGGATGCGTCGACTATGAAGCGGCCGAGGCTCCTTCCCATGACTTCGCAGACCAGTTGCTTGAACTGGTCCGCGTCCTGCGCGCACAGCGGGCCGACCGGCCGGAGCACGGTGACTGCGCCCTGTCTCTGCTCGTGGATCTCCATGGTCGTCGTGTTCCGTTGCGTTCGAGGCGGCGGGGTGCGGCGGGCGTCGGATCAGGCCGCGGCCCGAAGGGGCGGGGGCGCGGCGGGGAGTTGAAGGGTGAAGGTGCTCCCCTTATCAACCTGGGAGCGGACGGTGATGTCGCCGCCGTGAAGGCGGGCGACCTCGCGCGCCAGGGCGAGTCCGAGTCCTGAGCCGGTGATGCCGGAGATGCGCTTGTCCTTGGCGCGATAGAACTTGTCGAAGATCAACTCCGCTTCCTCGGCCTTGATGCCGATGCCGTTGTCCGCAACATCGACGATCAGGTTCGACCCTTCCTCGTGCATACGCACCGTGACCTCGCCCCCGGCGGGCGTGTATTTGATGGCGTTGCCGACGAGGTTGTGAAGCGTCAGCATGATCTTGTCGCGGTCGCCGCCGATGACGGGGAACTTCGGGGGGAGGTCGAAGATCAGCTTGATCTCCTTCTGCTCGGCCTGCTCGCGGAAGTCGGCCTGCAGATCGGCAAAGACTGCATCGAGCCGGACATCGCCGCGGCGGAGCTTGAGCTGGCCGGCTTCGATCTCCGCGACGCTGAGCATGTCGCCGACGATGCGTTCGAGCCGGCGTGCCTCCTGGCTGATGACGTTGATGCTCTGGGCGCGCTTGGCGGGCTCGAGGTCGGGCTCCTCCAGCAGGCCGTCCACGTAGAGCCGGATGTTAGTCAGAGGCGTGCGGAGCTCGTGGGTCGCCTGCGCGACGAACGCATTTCGAGAGGCATCGGCGACGCGCTGCTGCGTGATGTCCTCGATCAGCACCAGCGCGGTAGCGGCGTCTTCCTTGCGGACGGGCCGCACCGAAAACCGGAGCACCCCTCCGTTCTTTTCAGCGGTCCGGTCGACTTCGATGACCGTGCGTGCCCGGACCGCGCCCGAGGCGACACCCTTGACGGCGGCGCTGATCTTGGGATCGTTGATCAGGCCTGTCGCATCCTGACCCATCAGTTCCTCGCGCTTGTGCTGCAGGAAGACCGCGGCCGCGCCGTTGACGTACTTCACTTTCATCTGGTCGTCGACGAGCAGCATGCCCTGCCACATCGCATCGCAGGCGCTGGCCAGATCGCCGTCGCGCCCGCGCCGGTTGGCGAGGCTCTCAGCCGCGCGCTCGGTCGCGACCCGCTCGCGCAGACGCTCCCGCTCGGCGAGCAGACGGTTCCACGCGGCGGCTTCCTTGCCCAGCGCAGCGCTCACCGCGAGTTCCGACCCGCTCTCGCGGCCCGCATCGACGGCCGCGAGGGCATCCCGGATCGCGCCCACGGCGAGCAGCCGCGACCGCATCCGGCGATAGGCCAGGAGCAGGCCGACGAGGCCGAGCGCCCCGAAGCCGCCAATGCCCGCCTGCATGCGCCAGGCGGCCCACATGGGGGGTTCGGAGGCGTCGGTGATCTCGAGGACCGCGGGCCCTCGTTTTGGCACCAGCATGCCGATCCGCAGCGTGCGGGATCCATCGGGCTGGATGGCGCTGGTGCTCTCGCCGGGGAGGATGTCCGGCATTCCCAGCGTGTGCCAGGCGCCCTCGGGCGGTGCAGACTCATCGCTCCCGGGGGTTCCGTCGGCGATCACAACTCCGCCGGGGATGCTGATGCGAAGCTGGGCGAGGTCGTAGTTCCGGAGCGTGTCTTCGAGCGTGGTTCGAACCGGGGTGGGGTCGCCGGAGGCGAGAATCGCCTCAGCGTTGCGGGCGAGTAACTCGCCGACGGTCCTTACCTGGGCATCCCGGGCCTGATTCAGTGTGTCGCGGTGAGTCTGGAGGGCCCACCATGCGCTCCCGGCGACTGCGCCCAGCAGGATTGCCGCCGCACCAAGCCCGGCGGACGCGATCATGGACTCACCGCTTCCGAAGAGTCGGCGGATCAGCGGCGGGCGTGAAGCAGCGTTGCCATCGGGTACGGCGGCCAAAGCGGATCTCCCGGGTCGGAGTTCAAGACCTGAATGGACAGGTAATCGGTCGTTGAACGCGCAACTTGAGCGTGTGCTCGGGCATGGGCATCTGGAGAGGAACTCCGGGGGGCGCGAGTCCGAGAACTGCACTCCCTTGTTCAGGCGGTCAATCGGGGGATTCCGCTGGTCGAAGAGAATATGTGCCCACATCTGGGGATGCGGCAGGGGGAGGTTCTGATTCTTCAGGAAGGACGCGGAAGCGCCATGACATGCGCACACGGTCCAAATCGTTCGACGCACGCGTTCTCGCTGATCGAGATCGTGCTGGTCATTGTGATCATGGGAATTGTCGCGGCCATCGCCGTGCCGAGGATGTCGTCCGCGGCGAGCCGGTCGCGCGTAACGGCGCTCCGCGCGGATCTTGCGGCGATGAACCGCGCAACCGAGTTCTACATGGCCGAGCACGGGGGGCGACATCCCGCGCAGGACAAGACGGGGGCGATCGCCGACAGCAGCACGGAGTTCGCAGCGCGGCTGGCGGAGCGGACCGATGAGTTCGGGAGTCCGGGCTCGCGCTACGGTCCGTATCTGCTTCGCATTCCGACCAATCCCCTCAACGGCCTGTCGAGCGTGCGGGTGGATGGACCGCCCGCGGGAGCGGGCACGCACGGGTGGCGCTTCGATACCGCGACGCAGACCTTTGCCCCGGACGACTCTGCCGTGACCGCCGCGATCGCGCTCGACGGCGGATCGGCGGTGGCTGTCGAGACCGGGGCCGACGGGCAGGCGAAGATGCTCGGCGGGCTGAAGGCGGTAGACCTGGGCGGGGGCAAGTAGGCTCCGCCGCGGCCCCTCCCTGCACGTCCGTATAACCCTGGTGGTCCGAGAAACTCAAAGCGAACTGCCGTGCCGGTCGATACTCACCCTCCCCGGGTTCGAGAGTCCCGCGGCGGTTCATTCTTTCTTACAGGACAGACCCAATGGCTGAAGCCAAGCTGACAACCACCGTGATCGGGCCCGATACGCACATCAAGGGCGAGATGGTCTTCGATTCCACCGCCCGCATCCTCGGGACGTTCGAGGGTCGCATCGTCGCCAAGGGCGAGGTGCAGATCGGCGAGGGCGCAGCGTGCAAGGCCAGCGTCGAGGGCACGAACGTGATTGTTGACGGCGTCGTCGAGGGCGATGTCACCGCCCGCGAGCGTGTGCAGTTGAACACCCGCGCCAGGGTCATCGGCGATGTGACCGCGACCACGCTTGTGGTGGCCGAAGGCGCATCGTTCGTGGGCCACTGCCGCGTGGGCGGCGAGGCCGGGGCAAAGGCGTCGAATCCCAAGGCGGCGGATAACACCGGATTGTCGCCCGATGCCCGGCGGGCCCGTGCGGCGGGGAGCATCCAGAGCCGCCCGGCGGATCTTGAGGCCACGCTTGCGGGCCTGGAAGCCCGACTCTCGGGCCTGACCCGGTCGCGACCGGCGGAGTCGGCGCATTCCAACGGGCGCGATGAGCACGAGGACTGAGTCTTCGGCATCGCGCGAAGTGATTGGAGCATTCCTGGCGCGGCGGTTGAGTTCACCGGCCCGTGGCTGCCGCGCACTGCCACACCACAATGCCTACGGCCGCCACACCACGCACGGTCACCTGCTATCACTGTCGGCGGCGGTTTGACGTTCCCGCCCGGGCGATGTCAATCTCCTGTCCGTGGTGTTCGCGCCGGGTGACGCTTGATGACCTTGAGGTTCGGCACCGCTGCTGGACGAGCAGGCTGCAGACCTGTGGCCGCATCCTCGTCCACAAGCGAGGGCTGGTGAATGCACGCGTGATCGAGGCGATGGAGGGGATCGAGATTCAGGGGATCGTGGAGGGGAGCGTGGTCTCGGGCGGTCCGGTGCTGATCGGCGCGGGCGCACGGATTCGCGGCGACCTGGCCGCGCCGAGCATCAGCATTGCCAGCGGCGCGACGATCGAGGGAGGGATGTTCCGCATCGCCTCCGCCCTCCCGCCTCCGGCGGGAATGCCGCGGCCGATCGGCAGGCCGGGTGAGGATCGGGCCGGGCGCAGCACAACGCCGAACGAGGTGGTTCGTCCGGCGTCGAGCTTGAAGTCGCTGTATCAGGGGTGACGATCAGCGCATCGTCGCTTGCATGCCCCAGTCGGCGCGGGCATCTTCCATGGCGAGTTGCTGAATGAGCTGGAGCGTGGCCGGGTGATCGTCACCAAGCTCACGCGCTTCGCTCGCAGCATCGACAGCTGTTTCGTGATCACCGGCAAGCGCGGCAATCGCCGCGACCATGAACGCAGCGTCCTTGTCGTCCACCGCAGCGCGGGGCGGGTTCTCGTACACCGTGAGCGCCCACGTGGCGCGTTGGAGCTGGTACTGGTCCAGCTCGGACTCGCCCGGGGCGAACGACTCGGGCGTGCTGAGCACGGCGGCGCGGGTCATCTCGATCGCGGTGTCGTATCGGCCTCGCATCGTGCTGTACACCGCTTCCTCGAACTGCTCGGTCGCGCTGATCGGAGCGGCCTGCGTCAACCCGAACGCGCCTGTGTACTCGTTCGTGTCAAAGGGATAGACCGGTCCTCGCGGTTCAGCGAGCGACCAGGGATCGCAGGAGAAGGTGGACCAGCCCCACACAGGACGATGCCACCAGCCATGCCGCGGCGGGCACGGGTTGTAGTAACCATACGGGCGATACACGCCGTAGCCCCCGTAGTACGGCGGGCACGACCAAGATGAGCCATAACTCAGGCCGAACCACGAAGAGGAGCTGCTGAAGCCGAACGAGAAGCTCCAGGAATCACCGCAATACGTGGGAGCGCAGTAGGTGGGCGGGCAGTAGGAGTATCGCGTGGGCCCGCAATAGGTGTAGGTCGGCGGGCATGGCACGTAGTAGCGCGATGAGCAGAACGGGTCGTACGAGGTGTAGATCACCGCGCTGCGGAGCGGGCTGCCATAGAACGGGCTGGAGTAGTAGGGCCAGCGCGGATACACAGGCGCGGGCGCACAGTAGCCGTTGCTGTACGAAACGTACGAGCGATGCCGCCACGGGTAATCGTGATGCGAGTACCCGTTGACGACGTAGCCGCCACCGTAGGAATGGTCGTATGTGGGCGGGTGGTCAATCTGTCGCACCAGCCCGTTGGAACGCACCAGCCCGCTGTCGTGCGTGGGGCCTTCGCGGAATGTCACGGGTGCGGGAGCAACCGCTGCCGTGCCGGCGAGCAGGCCGTTTGACCGTTGCAGCGTCGAACTGCCGCCGGCGCTTCGCGGCGGGCGATCGATGCGTGGCGCGGGTGTTGCCGCGGTGCCACCGGGCTGTGGGGATGCCTTGACCAGACCATTGCCCGGCGAAATGACCCGGGGTGTGGTTTCGCGACTAATGACACGCGGCTTGGGCGCGGCCGCGGCGGGCGGCGTCGGCGCAGGACGAGTGACTGTGGGCTTGTTCAGCGTGTTCCGCGGCGGGATGGCCTTGGGAGGCTCCGGCCGCTTCACGACGACGGGCGGCGCGGCGGGCTTGGCCGCGGGAACCGGCGTGGGCTTTGAGACCTTGGGAGGGGGTGAGGGTTGCCGGGGAGCCGGCGAAGGAGCGACAACCGGAGGCTTCGGCGTTGCCGCGGGTCGCGGTGCGGCGGCGGGCTTGGGCTGCGGAGCGGGTGCGGGCTTCGGCGTTGCCGCGGGTCGCGGTGCGGCGGCGGGCTTGGGAGCGGGGGCTGGCTTGGGCTGCGCGGCCGGTCGAGGCCGCGGCGCGGCGGCGGGCTGTGGCTTGGCTGCCTCCTGCTTCGGAGCGGCCGCAGGCCGCGGGGCTCTATTCCCGCCGTTGCCGCCCTGTCGGCCCTGCTGGGCGTGGGCGGAGCAGACCAACCCGGCAACCGCGGCGATTGTCGCCGCCGCCCGCCAGCCACCGAAAGAGCTCAGTGAATGTCCCATGTGCAGCCTCCTTACAGGCCAGCTCACTGCACACCACTCACGCCCGGTGTGCTCTGCGGAGCCGCGCAAGTTGCTGGCTCCTTACTTGGGGTGTATGGATGCGGCGGGCTGAGGATGCACCCGATGGTCTGCCCCGTAAAGCCTTACATCCCCGAACCTTCTGCGACCGCGATGAACACATCCACGACCTGCCCGGGGTAGAGGGGGGGGCGGTCGCCGGGGATCACCTCGAAAATGACCTCCACCACCCGGGTGTCGATCAGCTCGGTGTTGGAGTTGGTGATCTGAGACTTCGGGAGCGCAAGGGGCTCGATCCGGATCATCTTCAGCGCAACTTCGCGCGGGTCCTGGCCCCGAACACGCGCGCGGGCATCCGCACCGAGTCGGAGCATCGTCGCATCCTCCTCATCTACCTGTGCACGCACGTGCAGGTGAGCAAGGTCGCCCAGGACCACGGGCGGAAGTCCGGAACCCATGCCGGTCGCGGCGTACTCGCCGGGATCGATGTTCCGTTTGAGGATTGTGCCATCCCGCGGTGCGCGGATGGTCATGTTCGCGATACGGAGCTTTGTCGCTTCGACCTCTGCGCTCCGCTGCGCGAGTGTCGCGCGGCCGACATCAAGGTCCGCCTTCCATGGCCCGGCCAGATACTTGTCGAGATTCGCCTGCGCAACCGCAACCGAGGCGCGGGCGGTCTCGACGGCGAAGCGCTGGCGGTTGAGCTCATCGGGTGTCGCGGCGTTGCGCTCCGAGGCCGCGCTCAGCGACTGGAAGCGGTCCTCGCTGTCGGCGAGACGCGAGCGGGCCTCGGTGACCGCGGCCCGCAGAGCCGGGATGTCCTCCGCGCGGGGCCAGGCCTCGAGGCGCGCAAGCTCCGCCGCCGCGCCGTCGCGCGCACCCTGGACGCGGAGCAGCTCCGCCCGCAGGATCGTGTCATCGAGCCGGAAGAGCGGATCGCCGGCGCTCACTTCGTCGCCGACTTCGACGAGGACTTCGACAACGCGACCCGCTTCGGGCGCGGCGACGTTGACCTCGCGGCCGGCCGTCTCGACGAGCCCGAGCCCGGCGATGCCACGCGGGAATGGATTGACGCTGGGCTGCGCGGCGGGCGGCGGATCGGGAATCTCCCGCTTGGACGTCGCGACAACATAGATGATGATGCCCAGTCCGACGATCGAGAGAAGGATGGAGAATCGCTTGAACATGGGTGCTTCTGCGCTGGGTGAGGCCGGGAGGGTCTTCCGGACGGTCGATGCGCCGAACGTGGCGGCCTACTTGCCTGGCCCGCCGGGGGCGGGGTCATCCTCAAACGTGGGAATGTGCTGAGCCTCCTCGCGGGTGTGCTTGCTCAGCGTCTTCTTCAGCCGGCCGTCTTCCATCTCAACGATACGGTCGGCATAGTGGAAGATCCGGGTGTCGTGCGTCACAACGATGACGCAGCGTTGATGGTTCGCATCCGTGCGGGTCCGGGCGGTGTCCTTGATCAGGTCCATCACGATCTGCCCCGTGTGGCCGTCGAGGCTGGCGGTGGGCTCATCGCAGACGATCAGCCGCGGCTCGCCGACCAGCGCGCGTGCGATCGCGACACGCTGCTGCTGACCGCCCGAAAGCTGGGACGGGAGCGACCTGGTCCGGTCGCCGAGCTCGACTCGCTCAAGCGCCGCCGCGGCACGTTCCAGGGCCTCTCGCTCCTTTACACCCCGAATGAGCAGGGGGACCGAAACGTTCTCGATGATGCTCAGCGTCGGGATCAGGTTGAACTGCTGGAAGACAAAGCCGACAAGCTCGCCGCGACGGATCGTCTGCTGCTCGTTGCTGAGGGATCGCCAGTCCACACCGAAGAGCTTGGCGATGCCGGCCTCGGCGCCGAGCACGCCCGAGATGATCGAGACGAGCGTGGTTTTGCCGCACCCGGAGGGTCCGACCAGCATGACCAGCTCGCTTTCCTTGACCTCCAGATCCACCCCGCGAAGCGCGTGCACGATGGTGGAGCCCACCCCGTAGGACTTGGTCACGCCGCGAAGCTCGACGGCGAGTGGCTCGTCCGTCTTGCCGGGGCGGAGCGGGCTCTCGGTGGTCATCGCGCTCATTTGAACACCACCGCTGGCTCGAGGGTGATCACGCGGCGAAGGCTCAGCACGCTCCCGAGCCCGATGCAGATCATCATGCCCACGAAGGTGAGTGTGAGAAGCTGCCAGGGGAAATAGGGGGCCAGCTCCGCGCCGGGCTTGCGACCCAGGATCGTGAAGATGCCTGCCGGTCCGCATCCGATGCCGAACCCGATCAGCCCGACAACCGCCGCCTGCAGGAGCACCATGCGGACGAGCACGCCGTTGCGGGTGCCCATGGCCTTGAGCACAGCGAAGTGGCGCAAGTTCTCCAGCGTGAACTGGTAGAAGATCGCAGCGGTGACGGCGAGCCCGACGACAAAGCCCAGCAGCACGGTGATGCCGAAGTTGATGCCGATGCCGGTCTCGTAGAGGATGAAGCCGATGGTGCGGCGCGACATCTCCTCGGGGGTGAACGCGCCGAGCCCGGTGAACTTGCGGATGTCCGCTGCGACCGTCTCGCGATCCTCGCCCTCCTTGACTCCCACCAGGATGAACGTCACCCGCTCTCGCCCGACGGGGGTGAACCGGACCGCGTTGTCGAAGGTGGTGTAGACGATGGCGTTGGATTCAAAGCCGAGCTTGGCGCGACAGAAGCCGACGATCACCGCGCGCTTGTCGTTCAGCCGGAGGACATCGCCAATCTTGGCGTTGTTGAGCTTGGGGCGTGAGGACTCTTCGACCAGCACGGTGTCGGGGGCGCGGAGGTCCTCCAGCGATCCCTCAACCATCTCCGGAGGTTGCCCGATGAGTGTTGTGCGGTCGATGCCGATGAGCTGCACGCGCTTGAACGTGCCGTCAGCGAACTCGACGTTCGAGAAGTTGCTGAACATCGGCTCCGCCCACGCCACGCCCGGCACGCTGCGCACACGCCCGACGAACTGGTCGCTCACCGGACGGGTCTCGAGGATGTACCGCGTGCTCGGGTCGACGACCCAGAGGTCCGGCTGGCCCACGTTCTGCAGGACGCCGGTGGAGCGCAGCACGAGGCCCAGGAAGATCGAGCCCTGCTGGGCGATCAGCAGCGTGGCAAATGACAGGCCGCAGACCAGCGCAAGGTACTTCCCGCGGTCCCGCAGCAGCATCCTCAGCGCGATCTTGTACATCCCACCCAACGGCTTCGCTCCGGCCCCCGGATCGGATGCAACGGTAGACGTCTGGATGTACTGCCGCGGTGTTTAACCACGGAGCACACGGAGGCCACGGAGCGGAGGCGCGTTTCGCAGCGTGCACTCGCGCTCCCCCGCGGCAAACTCCTAGAACCGTTTGAGCACATCCCGCTCGACAGGCGGACGTACCCCGAGGATCGCCCGAGCGATGGTCAGGTCCGCTGCGCGGGTGATCTTGATGTTGCTCGACTCCCCCTGCACCACGACGACACGCTCGCCGAGCCGTTCGACCAACTGCGCATCGTCGGTCGAGTCCAGATTCTTCTGCGCATACGCCCGACGGAACAAGCCCGCTTCGAACATCTGCGGCGTCTGGATCGCCATCATCCCCTCGCGGCTGACGGTTTCGATCACCACGTGCGCTTTGGCCGCGGCGGAGGTATCGGCACCGAGAATCGCCGCGACGGGGTCATCGGCCTTGGCGGCGACTTCTTCGCCGACGCGTTTGAGTGTGTCGGCGACAGGCACGCCGGGAACAACGGCGTTGTGTCCGGCCGCGGCGGCCTCGAAGATGCGGTCGATGAGCTCCAGCGATGCGCACGGGCGGGCGGCATCGTGCACGGCGATGTGTGTGGCGGAGTCGGGCACCAGCGCAAGCGCGTTCCGCACGCTCTCATAGCGGTGCGTCTCCCCGCCGCGACACATCTTCACGCCGAAGAGCCCGAGCTTGTCGGCGTGGCGCGACTTGAACTGCTCGAACGCGACATCATCGGCCGGCCCGGCGACGATGACGTGGTTCACGCCGTCGTGCTTGGTGAACAGCTCGACCGTGCGGTGCAACACGGGGCGTCCGCCCAAGTCTTCATCGAGCTTGCTGCGGGGCGAGCCGAGGGCCTGGCCTTCTTGATACCTGCGCGAGCTCCCCGCGGCCGGAATGATGACGGCGATCTCCATGGGGGAACGGTAGGGGGCAATGCTCCAGATCGGGAGCGATCGACGCGTGCCATTAAGCCCGATCCGGGCGGGTCAGGCCGATGTGGCCGCGCGACGGACAGATGCGGCTGCGAACGGAGCCAGCTTGGCGCGAACCACAAGTGACATGACTCCCAGCGTGACGATCACGATCGCAAGGAGGAATGCCGCGCCGCTCACAATGTACTCAAGGTATACACCCATCATGCTTTCCAGTCCGAGTATCTCGCCGCCGATCGCTCCGCACACGATCACGACGGGAAGCCCTACGGCGCACCACACCAAGACGCGCAGCGCTCGGACGGTCTTTCCGGCGGTGAGTGTTCGGGCCAGGCCCGCAAGGAGTCCGAAGCCGAGCGCGGTCCGCACGACCCAGATGAACAAGGTGGCCGGGGCAGCTACGACACTCACGACTTCCATGCCGTGATCTTCAAGCGGCAACATCTGCATCGCGATGACAGTCAGCGTGCTGAACAGAAAGAACGCGACGTATGTCCAGGCAAGTCGTCTCACTGCTCCCGCTCGGCGGGCTCGCTCCGGCTGCATCGTTGCGATCGACCTGGTGATGCGTGCCCAGCCCAGCCCGGACATGACAACGAGCAGCAAGCTCACGGCAGGCACGATTGCCATGATGAACATCATCGGCACACTGCTGCCGAGGCCGCCCATCGAACCGAATGCGATGAACAGAATCAAGAACTGTCCGGCCAGCAGCCACAGTGTTCCGCCAATCATCGCCATCGCGATCATCATCAGGCCTCGCCGCAGCCGCGCAAGCTCGGCGAACGCTGCTACGGCGAACGAGGTGACAGTTGCCGCCGCCTCCGCCCCGCACTCCGGACACTTCTGATCCTCCCCCAGCCCGTTGAGGTCGTAGAGACAATTCACGCACGGCAGCGGGCCGACAATCGCCTGCCGCGGCGATGGCTCGACCGGGGACTCGATCGCCAACGCCGGATCGGCAGGCAGGTCTGTGCTCATCGGATCCTCTTCTTCTGCTCTGGCGTGAGTGAATCCGGATCGATCAGAGCCCAGGTCTTGCCCGGCGGCGGAGTGTCGTTCTTTCCGACCCAGATGTACCCCTCGCTCGGGCCCCGCGGCCCGCCGACCGGACCGTTGTCAAAGACCTCGACCAGCCGCCGCGGCCCGAGCATATCGGTGTTGCATGCATACAGCGTTCCCAGCGCGACACCGGCCGCGGCGATTCCCAACCGCATCAGCGAGCCTCGACGTGATGGGGTCGATCTCATATCCATCGCGGGATCATAACAGTTGAAGGCTCTGGCCGTTCTGGTATTCTGGGTCAACTCGCAGCCGCCTCGCCACACCTCCGGCCGATTCGTGCAGGCCTGTTCTCGTCAAGCCCACGGAGGCCTCCTCATGACCTCATCTTCTTCCCCCGCATCACCCGCGCCGCAGGCCAAGACCTGTGTCCGCTGCGGCACCGACTGCAACGGCAAGCCGCGCGTCAAGGACCAGCAAGGCAGATACACCTGCCAGCCCTGCGTGGACAAGCTGCACGCGCAGCGGGCGGCGGCAAAGCCGAGGCAAGGCGGCGGTGCGCCGCGCGCGGCGGCAGTCGCCGAGCCGAGCGAGCCCGAGGGATTCGATGTGTTCGACATCGCTCCTGATCCGGGCGCGTCGAAGACCGCACCCTGCCCAAGCTGCGGAGTACCAGTGAACGAGAGCGCGGCGGTGTGTGTCTCGTGCGGGTACAGCAAACAGCTCGGCCGTGTGTTGAAGCCCAGCGACACGCCCAGGGCCGAAGACCTGCCCCGCGGCAAACGTATCGAATGCAAAAAGTGCGGATACGACCTTCGCGGGCTGAAGACGGCGAGGTGCCCAGAGTGCGGGACGATCAACGCGAATCCGTCGCGGCGGGATCGCGACCGGGAGAACTCCGCCGCGGCCGCTCGGGAGGCGTATCTCAAGCCGCTGATCTACTTCGTTGTGGGATTTCTGGGTGTGTGCCTGATCCAGTTGACTCAGATCGGCCCGGGCGCGGTGGTCTTGTACGGCATCGGCTATGCGATCCAGGTTCCGATCGGACTTGCGGTGTTCTGGGTCTGCTGCCTGGTGTGGATCGGCTTCGACGCTCCCATTCACCTGACGGCGCTTCGACTCGCGGGGATCTACGCCCTGGTGGACTTTGCCGGTTCGATCCTCGGCTTCATTCCGATCATGGGCGGCGCGATCGGCTGGATCGTGTCCCTGTTTATCTACGTTGGTCTGTTGATGGACCTGCTGGAGATGGACTTGCAGGACACGGTCATCGTCGCGCTGCTCACTTCGCTCGTAAAGACTGTGATCGCGATCTTCGTGATTGTCGCAATCGCGAACGCGTTTTAGTGTTGTCTGCGAGCGCCGAAGAGGGCGTTGCCCGCCATGGCACGCTCGTGTTCCAGCAGCCACTCTTTGCGCCAGATGCCGCCGCCATAGCCGGTGAGCGTGCCATCGGATCCGATCACGCGGTGACACGGGATCAGGATCGCGAGCCGGTTGTCGCCATTGGCCCGCGCGACAGCACGTGTGGCGGTCGGCCGACCGATCTGCCGTGCGATGTCCAGATACGAGCGTGTCTCGCCGCTCGGGATCGCTTTCAGAGCGTCCCACACCCGGGCCTGAAACTCCGTTCCGGGCGCTTCGAGCTTTGCGGTGAATGTTGCGCTCCGCCCGGCGAAGTACGCATCGAGCTCCTTCTTCAACTTGTCCAGGTGGTTGTTCGTGCCCGGCCGCACGATCCCCGCCACGCGACGCCGCAGGGTTGCGATCTGTGTCGCCAATGCGCGGCGATCGACAAACTCCAGCAGCGAAACGCCTGCATCGCTCGCCGCGGCGAGCATCGGGCCCAGCGGCGTCTCGATCCAGCAGGCGACCAGTTCACGCGGCGGTTCACCCTCGGCTCCGCTGCGAGTTGCCGATCCTGCCCGTGAGCGTGCTTTGCCTGGCGCTGCGCCGAACACTTCCTCAAACGCCTCGCGGAATCCGCTCTCGGACTGATACCCCGTCTTCGTGGCGGCGCGGCCTACGGTCGTGCCTTCGCGGAGCATCTTCATCGCCTCTCCCATCCGCCGCGCCCGGCAGAACGCCTGAAACGTCATCCCGTAGTGTGCCCTGAACCATCGCGAGGCCCGCTCGGGCGCGATGCCCAGTGCCCGCAAGTCATCCGCCGTGACACGCCGATCCGCGCTCGCCTCGAGCGCGGCCACCGCACGCTCAACCCACTCCGGGCGCGAACCGCCGAGATCGAGCGGCCTGCACCGCTTGCACGCGCGGTACCCGGCGTGCATGGCCTCCCGCGGCGAGGCAAAGAACTCCACGTTCTCCCGATGCGGCTTCTTTGCGCCGCACCCGGGCCGGCAGAAGATCCCCGTCGTACGGATCGCGGCGACGAACACACCATCGAACGAGGTGTCGCGGCCGACCAGAGCGGCGAACATCTCGTCTTCGGTTGGGCGTGCTTGGAGCGTCAGCGACATACCCGTATTGTCGCACCCGCCGCGGCGGATACCACCGGTCGATGGACAGCGAATTCAGATCTGCGAATCGTGGAGAAGGGGCCTCGGTCAATCCAAAATCCGCAATCCAAAATCCAAAATCAAACGCCCCTCACCTCGCCACCGTCGCCAGCCCCGCGATCGCCGCGCCATACGCCTGCACGCACTTGGCCGCCGCGCCGTCCCATGTCAGCTTGCGGAGCTCGAACGATCCGTGCTCGCGCAGCGTCTGGCTCAGCGGCGGGTGGCGCAACACGGCGACGATCTTGTCCGCCATGTCGTCGATGTCCCAGAAATCGACCTTCAGGGCGTGCGTCAGCACTTCCGACACGCCCGACTGCTTGCTGATGATGACCGGGGTGTCGTTGCGCATCGCTTCGAGCGGCGCGATGCCGAACGGCTCGGACACGCTGGGCATGACATAGCAATCCGCCATGCGGAAGACTTCGTCGACCTGCTTGCCGCGGAGGAAGCCGGTGAACGAGAAGCGGTGGCCGATCCCGAGCGCGGCGGCTTCTTCGATCGACCGTGTATACATGTCGCCGCTGCCGGCCATGATGAACTTGGTGTGCGGGACCTTCTCCAGCACCCGCTTGGCGGCGCGGACGAAGTACTCCGGCCCCTTCTGCATCGTGATCCGTCCGAGGAAGAGCACGATCTTGTCGCGGGCCTCGATCCGGTCGGCGCCCTTGTTGGCGGCGGATTCGTTATCGATCCCGTTGTACACCACACTGACCTTCGCCGGATCGACGCCATATCGCTTTGTGCAGATGCTTTTGGTCAGCTCGCTGACGGCGATGATCTTCATCGCCCCGTGCATGCCGCGGCGTTCGATGTCGTAGACGCGCTGGTTGGGATGATCCCCCGCGCGATCGAACTCCGTCGAGTGCACATGCACAACCAGCGGCTTGCCGGTCGCGCGGGCGATCCACAGTCCCGCGGGGAAGGTCATCCAGTCGTGCGCGTGAATCACATCGAAGCGCTCGTGCCGCCCCAGCGCCACGACCAGACGGGCGTACCGCTCGGCGTTGTCGACCATGTCGCCTTCATACCCCGCGCCCGCGCCGCCGCCGACTCCCGCCGCCACGCCATGGATGACCTGCGGGTCCACGCCTTCCGGCCAGACGAGCGGTGCGCCATCCGGCCCGAGCAGCGGCAGGCCGTCGGGTCCGATCGCGGGCGTGCCAGCGATCGCCGCCGCCGGCCCGGTTCCGCCTGCGCCCCCCTTGGAGGCAAACTCCGGATACGGGCTGGAGAACGATGCCGGCAGCGCGTGGAAGGTCGTTCGCGCGAACTCGGGCATTGTGTACGAATCGGCGCCGACAAACTGCCCCGCGGCCGCGGTCGAGCCCGGCGTCGCGGCGACCGTTGTCCCCACGCCGGCCCGAAGCTGCGGCGCATCGGGCGGCAGGGCGCGGATGGCCTCAGGACTCAGCAGTCGAATATGTGAAGATTGGGAGCTGTCAACCGGTTTGGGCAGGATGAACACGACCTCGTGGCCCAGGCGATCGAGCGCCTTGGTCAGGCCGTAACAGGCGGTCCCGAGACCTCCGGCGATGAACGGCGGAAACTCCCACCCGAGCATGAGGATCCGCATCGTTTACTCGTCCTCATCCGCGGCGTCCATGTCCCCCAGTCGCCGGAAGCACGCCTCGTACGCCAGCAGGCACTTGGCCGAGATCCCCGCCGCATCCGGCGCATCCGCGCCGATCGGCAGCGGCGAGCGGAATGTGTAGAGCTTGTCCGGGCTGCGGAAGTGCTCGAACGTCAGGGTGCTCCCCTCATACCCGACGTCGTACAGTTCCTCGTCGAGCAGCTCTTCGAGCTTGTCCCCGGTGTTCACCAGGTGAGCCTCGATCGACTGGCTGAGCCAGCGGTTGTCCGTCACCAGCGAGACCCACAGCTGCCCGGCCTCCTCAAACAGGCGATACTCCGCCGGTTCCGCGGAGTTCTTCGCCGCGCACACCAGCATCGGGGGGTTCTTCTTCACCTCCACGGGGCCGAACACGTCTGAGCGGCTCGCAACGGTACCAACCGCCTCAAACAGGCGGATCGCGGCGGGACTGGCTGGGGCTGGTGAGGTGGTCATGGTGGGGGAGGGCTGGATCGGGCGAGAGTTTAGGCGCGGGGGATGGGGATGACGGCCCGCCAATCGGCCTTCCGGCTGGAGCTTCCGCTGCCAACGCCAAGGACCGGGGTTCGCAGCCGAGGCCACTGGGAAGGTTTGCTTTACTTACCGCCGCCACTGGTAAAGCAGGCTTTACCAGCGAGCCGTCGGCTTGTGCGCCTCACCCCACCAGCCCGACAGTCTTGAACTCGTGCTGCGGCAGCACCGCCTTGATGTTCTCGTTGCCGAGGAAGTTGCCCACCACCTCGCCCAGCACATCGCGGAAGTCGGTCGTGTGCTGAAGATCGCGGCGTTCGTGGAGTTGATCGGGCGCGAGCCCCGGCCACTTGCTGACGACTTTGCGCGATGAGGAATCTCCGGAAGCCCTCGCCGCGGCGTGGCCTCGCTGCACGGCCCCGCCCACGAGGAACATGCAGTTTGCCCATCCGTGGTCCGTGCCGCCGGTGCCGTTCTCCGCTGCGGTCCGGCCAAAATCGGTCAGTGTCGCCACCAGCACATCGTTCATGCGGTCGCCCAGGTCGCGTGTGAACGCCGCCACCGCATCGCCAAGCTGTTGAGTCAGATCGCCGAACGTCCCCGTCCCGCCGCGGCCCTGATACTGGTGCGTATCCCATCCGCCCAGGCTCACCTCCACCACCTCCAGCCCCAGGTCCGCCTTGATGAGCCGCGCAACCTGCCGGAGCTTGTCGCCCAGCGGAGTCCTCGGGTACTCCGCAGCGGGCTTGTACTCCTTGGAGGTCACCGCGCGGAGTTGATCCAGCCCGTCGAGCGTCGTGCCCGCGGTCTGCGCGAGCAGATCCCGAGCGGCGTCTCGCTCGCCGGCTCCGGCCGCTCCGGCAACGCCGTACGCGTGCTCGAGCGCGGCCGCGACAGTCTTGGGGTCCACTCTTCGCGATGCGGGCAGCGTCAGGTCATCGAGCCCTCGCACCGCAAATGCGGACGCCTTGCCCTGCATGATCCGCGGCAGCGTGTCGCCGACCGAGATCGCGCGCAGAACCGCTCCTTCCTTGCCCATCGACGTTGCGAGGTGCCGGTTCAGCCAGCCGTCGGAGTTGATTGTGTTCCCCGCGACGCCCGTCTCCCACGTGTCCTGTTCTTCGAAGTGCGAACGTGTGTTGCGGTCATAGCCCACCGCGTGCGCAGCGACGGCGATGCCGTCATCAAACAGCGGCTTCATCGCGCTGAGTCGAGGGTTCAGCCCGAAGTATCCATCGAGGTCGATCGCACCGGCCCCCGCTTCGCCGCTGCTGACGCCAGGCTTGGGCACTGCCAGCGAGCGTCGCAGCGAGTAGTAGTGGCTGTCGGCGTGCGGAACCACGAGGTTCAGGCCGTCCGCCCCGCCGCGGAGAAAGATGCACACCAGCGTGCGACCGGCCGTGACTGCCCGGGGCCGCAGACCCAGCGTCCCCGCCGCGCCGAGAGCAGGGGCCACGCCCAGGTACGTCAGCGCTGCGCCGGTCGATTGCAGGAAGTAACGTCGTGTGAGGTGCATGGGGAATCTCCTGCTCACTTCATTCCGGCTTCGGGGAGTTGCGCCACAAACGTCGCAACCGCCCGGATACGCTCTTCGCGCTGACCCGTTGTACCGGAGAGTACGTCGCTCGCCGCGGCGAAGGACGGCTCTCCGAGAACCCTCCCGGTGAGGCGAAGCGCGATGGAATCGATGATCTGCCGGGCTTCCTGCTGGCTCGGAGCATCCCGCTTCCGGTCCACGTATCGCAGTTCCCCCGGAACCAGCGCCGCGAGTTGCCATTCCGCCCGCCGCGCGAGACGCCACCGCTGCAGCATGGCGTTGGAGGACATCGAATCCGCATCCGCCTCGGGGTAGCCGTCGGGCGTGGGGCGTTCAAACAGGCCTTGCCCCGATGACTGCAAGAACTCACCGACCGCGTGCGCGTTGGTCTCGCCGGTCACACGCGCCATGCGAACGCCGAAGTCCAGCGGGTGGGCGATACGAGGCTTCGTCGCCTCGCGCCAGAACGCCGGGTGCTGCGCCATCTCGCGGATCACCGCCTGCATCTCGCCGCTTGTTCGGATGAATGTGCTCGCCAGATCTTCCACGAGGCCTTCCGGCGCGGGCGTGCAGCAGTAGTGCTCAGCGAGCTTGCGGCAGATGAGCCTCGCGGTCGAGGGGTGCGATGCGAGCAGTTCGAGCGCGGCATCTACCCGCGCGAACCGGTCCCGCGCGGGCGTCTCGGGGAACGCAAAGCCGAGCACAGCGCGTTCGCGCGGGTCGCTCAGCTTCGGGTCAAATCGGAAACGCTCGACCGCGACACCCTGACCGCCCGGCCCGGCGCGGCCGTCGGCGTGCCCCGCGGTGCTCCACCCGGTCAGGATGCACGCAAGGTTGGTCACATCTTCCTGCGTATAGCCGCCGTGCACGCCGAGGGTGTGCAGTTCCATGATCTCGCGTGCGTAGTTCTCATTGATGCGTCGCACATACGACCGTTCCTGATCCAGGTACCGCAGCATCGCGGGGCTCGTTGCGCTGGCCCGGAGCAGTTCGGCGAACGGTGCAACCCCCAGCCGCGAGAGCGACTCGTGCTCATCGGCCTTCCGGCGGCCCTCGGTCTTGCGGATGTAGGTTGAAAAGTGATTCTGCGTCCACAGCACAAACCGCGATCGAACCGGATTGGGCGTTGTGAGCGTGTGCGACAGCACGCGCCGCACGACGTCATATTCGCCACTGCCGTTCGGGAAGCGCACCGAGGCAAGCCCCATCGCGGCCTGCTCGCCCTCGGGCTCGAGCGTCGCGCTCAGCGACTGCATCAGGTACTCGTCCACGCCGCGCACGAGAATCTCTGCCAGGTCGCGATGGCTGGGGCCGAAGCCGAATCGGTCGAGGATGATCACCGCCCGTTCATACTCGGTCGGGAGCGCGGGGCGCTCGGGCAGCACTTCAATCTCGCGAGCGGGCGAGTCGAACGTCGTCCAGTCGTGGTTCCACGCGCGGATGCTGAGCGTATGTCGCCCGGGTGATAGACCCACAGCCGAATACTGCAAGACAAACGGACCTGTCCGCCTCGCCGTATCCATCACCATGCCCGAGGGTTGCCCATCGATCAGCAACTCCAGCTTGCGGACAAGCGTTGCGCTCGTGGGTTCCACCACCACCGCGCCCTGCCTGAATACCTCTGAGACTCCAGCGCTGTCGCGCGGGAAGGTGATTTTCACCTGCGGTTGAACGCCCGTTGCGGCAGTGGGGAGAATGCGTGGAGCAAGAGGCGACACGAGCGAAACCGCCGCGAGCCACGCGTTGCGGTCCCCCTTGCCCTCCTCATACTTGTCATTGACGAACGACACCAGCAGACGCTTTGGCCCGCGCGAGAGCTTCAGCGGCTCCTTGAGTTCTAGTTCGTGCGGTCCCCACCAGTTCGTCGGCACGCGCAGGCTGGCCC
>JAEYUO010000078.1 GCA_023432465.1 Planctomycetota bacterium
CCCCCCCCCCCCCCCCCCCCCCCCCCCCCCCCCCCCCCCCCCCGGCGCCAAGGAGCCCCTCGGCACCGACGCTGCCCTCATCTCCACGCTCAACCAGTTCAATGTCTGGCCCGACGGCTCCGGTCCCCTGGGCTTCGGCGATGCCCTCGGCTCTGCCACGCTCTACGGGCCCGGCTTCATCGTCGAGCTCCCGTACGCCTCCAGCGGCGCAAGCTCGCCCGACAAGGCCGAGATCACCCAGGCCCTGGTCCACTGCAACGATGACGACTACGCCTGGCCCGTCCTTGCACGCATCTGCAAGTCCAACAAGTGGAAGATGATGGACCCGGATAGCGGGCGGACATTCGGGTGAGCGGGGACGGGAAGATGGCCAGATGGCAAATGGCCACAGGGCCAAACTCGGAGTTGATCCAAGTTCATGAAGTCTTGATCTGATTTGGCGCTTTGGTAATTTGCTCTTTGGAACTTTCCCCATGCCCCAAGAAACCAAGACATCCCCCGGCACTCCGAACAATGGCGTCGCCACGCCCGCGGCCGATTCCCTCTCCGTCGCCGGCCTCACCGCCGAACTCGGCGGCAACGACCCCGCCGCGACGCTCGACATCCTCGAGAAGGCCTTCGACTACCGCGGCGATGTCACCATCACCCGCGCCAACGGCTCCCAGCTCACCGGCTACCTCTTCGATCGCCGCCGCGGCACATCCCTCAGCGATTCCTACATCCGCCTCATGCCGCCCCCGGCCGCGAGCGCACCCGAAGGCCAGAACGACAAGATCAAAGTCCCCTACGCCGACATCAAGCACATCGCCTTCTCCGACCGCGACCCATCATCCGGCAAGTCCTTCGAGACCTGGGTGAAGAAGTACGTCGAGAAGAAACTCAAGGGCGAGAAGGCCAGCATCGAGAGCGAAGCACTCGATTGAGAACCGTCCTGGGTACCAGGGTCCCGAGTCCTCCGCCGATGCGGCCTGCGACTTCAGGACTCAGGACTTCAGGACTCAGGACCGTGTTCCATGCCCACCTACGTCTACGAACTCCTCGACAAGAACGGCGAGCCCACCGGCGAGACGTTTGAGATCGTCCAGCCGATGAAGGATGAGGCGCTCACGCGCCAGCCCGAGACCGGCAGGCCCTGCCGCCGCGCCATCGTCGCGCCGGCGATCGCCGGCAGCATGTCGCCGCTCAAGACCAAGGGCACGCTCTCCAACAAGAACCTTGAGCGCCTCGGCTTCACCAAGTATGAGCGCAAGGGCAAGGGCTACATGGAACGCACCGCCGGTAGCGGCGGTCCGCAATCCATCTCCGCTGACGACTGAGCTTCTCACCCCCGAAGCTCATCCAGCTCCCGCTGCATGTTCTGCCGCGCCCGCCCCTCCATCTCGCGGCGGAACCACTGCGTCGCAAAGATGCTGTCCCGCGCCAGCATCCGCTCCAGAAACGCCGCCCGGCCTGTGCGGAACATCTCATCATCCGCAAACTCAAACTCCTCCCGGATCGCCGCGCGATACGCGTCATACTCCGCATCCGTCGCCGCGAGAATCGACAGGTCGATATCCGCCACCAGCGATGAATCCCCCCGCGCCGGCGGCACGCTGTGCTTGGTCGCCTCGATCAGCGTTCGCACCAGCGTCGTGAACTCGCCCGAACACCCCAGCAGCCCCGCGATCATCGCCGCGGCATCCGCCGAGCGCGGTTCGTTGTCCGGCCGCTCCGCGAAGAACACGCAGTCGTGCATCCACAGCGCAAACTCCACCGCATCCCGATGCTCCGCCAGCAGCGCGCACGTGTCATACACCGCAAGCACCTGCGCGATGTGCCCCAGGTTGTGATACGCCCGCGGCGGATGCGCATACATCGTCACGATCATCTCGAACGTCAGGTCCGATTCCTCGGCCTTCTTGAACGCGCCGACACGCTCGCAAAGCTGCTCCCAGCGATGTCGCAGGATGGGTGATTCGACCGGCATGGCGACCCCAAGGGTAGTAGGAATCGGCCCGCATCCACACCCCGCGCATCCCAGGACTTAGGACCCAGGACTCAGCACCCAGCCCACCCCCTCTGGTATCCTCCGCCCCGTGCCCACTCCCGCGGCCAACACACCCGCCCGCCGCTCCCTCTGGGTCCTCCTGCTCATCGCCCTCGGCTTCATCGCCGCCCGCGAACTCGGCGAGCCCGGCTCCGCCGCGATCTCCTCCCCGATCTTCTTCGCCGCGGCGTGCATCTTCACCCTTGCCGCACTCTTCACCCGCAACTGGCCCTGCCGCATCGCCCTCTGCCTCGCCGTCCTCTCCGCCTCGGCCGGCTGGTACACCCTCCGCATTCTCGAGCCGCCGCGGCACTCCCTCGCCGCGTTCCTGCCGACCGACCCCCTCGCCGAGCCCATCGTCCTCACCGTCGAGGGCACCATCCTCGAGCGCCCGCGCTGGCGCGAGCCCGATCGCGGCGAGTTTGACTCCCCCATCGCCGATGCCAAGTGGCTCATCGAGCTCGATGCCGACACGCTCATCACCGACCACGGCCCCTCCCCGATCCGCGGCCGTATCCGCCTCTACGTCGGCGATGAGCGCCGCGTGCCCGCACACCCCGACTCGCTCCACACCGGCGACCGCATCCGCACCTCCGGCGCGATGGACCCCATTCGACCGCGCAACAACCCCGGCGAGTTCGACCTCGCCTCATGGGCCGCGCAGGAGAACATCGCCGGCAGCATGTCCGTCCCGGGCGCGCGCCTACTCCTGCCAGCGCAGTCATCAACCGGTCTCGATTCTCTTCGCGCTGCCTGGCTCCGCTGGCGTGCCTGGCTGCGCGATCGCGCCGATGCCGCGCTCCGCCCGCCCGGCATCGACGCGCCGACCCCAGCGCAAGCCCAGTCCCGCGCCCTCATGCGCTCCCTCCTCCTGGGCGAGCGCGACCCCGAACTTCGCGAGGTTCAATCCGCATTCCAGAACCTCGGCCTCATCCACCTCGTCGCCATCTCCGGATTCAACCTCGCCGTCATGGCCTTCATCGCGCTCTTCGTCCTCCGCGCCACCGGCGATCGCGGCTGGCTCGAGCCCGCCATCCTCGCCCTCGTCGTCACCCTCTACATGCTCATCCTCCCGGCGCAGGCGCCCATCATCCGCTCCGGCCTGCTCGTCCTCGCCCTGCTCATCACCGAAGCCGGCGGCCGCCGATACGACCGCCTCACCACCCTCGGCTGGATCGGCTGCGCCCTGCTGCTCTGGAAGCCCCTCGACCTCTACTCACTCGGCTTCCAGCTCTCCATGGGCGTCACCGCCGCGCTCCTCTGGCAAGGCCACCGCATCACCGACCGTCTCTTCGTTGCCGAACTCCGCGGCCTCATTCCCGACCGTTCCCGCACGTGGGACGCCCGTCTCCGCCGCGCGCTCCGCGCATTCTGGCGCACCACCAAGCACGCCGCCGCGGCCAGTCTCCTCTCCTGGGCCGTCGCCACGCCCCTCGTCCTCTTCCACACCGGCATGCTCAGCCCCCTCGCACCCCTCACCACGCTCCTGGTGCTGCCGGTCGTCACCGTCGTGCTGTGGGCGGGCTATCTCGCGCTGGTGGTCGGCATGTTCATCCCCGCCGCCGCCTGGCTCACCGGCGGCTTCCTCGATCTCCTCGCGTCGTTCCTGATCAATGTCGTCCTTGTGCTCGATGCGCTCCCCGGCATGACCTTCCACCTCCCCCGCATCTCCCTCGCCTGGACCATCGCCGCGACCATCTTCCTGCTCTGGGCGTTTGCTCGCGCCACGCGCCGCTCCCGCGCCGCATGGCTCAGCGCTGCCGCCATCATCCTCTGGCTCATCGCTGAACTCTCCCTTGGTCCGCGCCTGTCGCTGAGCCGCGATACCGCGCTGCGCATCGACACGCTCAACGTCGGCGATGGCGCGTGCATGCTCATCCGCGCGGGAAACTCCGGGAGCGACTCCATCCTCTGGGATTGCGGCAGCCTCACGCCGCGGATCGGCGAGCGCACGGTGCAGCGCGCAGTCCGCGCACTGGGGGCTGGCGGGTGGGGGGGTGTCCGTACCGCCATCATCACCCACGCCAACATCGATCACTACTCCGGGCTTGTCGATGTCGCCGCGCCACTCGGCCTCCGCACCGTCCTGGTCTCGCGCCAGTTCGCCGATGAAGCCGCGAGCGTGCCCTGGTCCGGGCCCGGGCGTCTCCTCGCCGCGCTCCGCGATCGCGGCATCGATATCCGCATCGTCAGCGCGGGAGATTCGTTCTCGCTCGGCGGTGGCGCGAACGCCGCCCGCATCGACTTCCTCTGGCCACCCGCCGACTACACGCCCCGCCTCATCAACGACGCCTCACTCGTCGCCCGAATCTCGACAGCGCCGAGTGCTCCCGCGCTCCTGCTCACCGGCGACATCGGCCCCGAATCCATCGCCCGCCTCCTCTCCCGCGACGACACCACCGACCTCGACAACATCGCGATCCTCGAGCTTCCCCACCACGGCAGCATTAACGAGCCCGCCATCGACTTCGTCCGCACCCTCGCACCCGACGTCGTGCTGCAATCCACCGGACCCCACCGCGCACGCCGCGGCCATTCCGACAGCCAGCCCGGCGGCTGGAGCCTGATCCGCGGCGATTCCGCCTGGCACATCACCGCCCGCGATGGCGCGGCCTGGGCGGAGATCTCCAAAGATGGCGCCGTCCGATCCGGATCCTGCATCACTCCGCTTCAATGACCCTGACACTTATACACATCTGACGCTGCCGACGATCGCATAAGTGAAGATCTCG
>JAEYUO010000110.1 GCA_023432465.1 Planctomycetota bacterium
CCCCCCCCCCCCCCCCCCCCCCCCCCCCCCCCCCCCCCCCCCCCCCCCCCCCCCCCCCCCCCCCCCCCCCCCCCCCCCCCCCGGCCGCGGTCGCGTTTGATGCCTGCAAGGCCGCGATATCACGCAACGTCGACTACCTGATCATCGACACCGCGGGGCGCTTGCAGACGCAGGACCCGCTGATGCGCCAGCTCACCAAGATCCGCTCGGTCATCGCCCGGCAGATCCCCGGCGCGCCGCACGAGACGCTGCTGGTCCTCGATGCGACCAGTGGTCAGAACGCGCTCCGGCAGGCGGAAGAGTTCTCGAAGGCCGCGGATGTGACTGGGATTTTTCTCTCCAAGCTCGATGGCACAGCCAAGGGCGGCATCGTCGTGGCCATCCGCCATGCCACGAACATCCCGGTCAAGTTCATCGGTGTGGGCGAAACGCCGGACGATGTCCAGCCCTTTGACCCGGAGCAGTTTGTCGAGGCCATGTTCGCGGCGTGACAACGCTGCGGCGCAAGGAGCTGCACATGCGCGTCGCACTCACCGGTGTTACAGGCTTCATCGGACGCGCTATCGCCGCCGCGCTCACCCGTCGCGGCCACACGGTGACCGGGCTTCTCCGGTCAACCAGCAACCGCGAGGGACTTGAAGGCACGGTCGAGCGGTTCGTCGTCGGCGACCAGTCAGATGCCTCGGCCTGGCCAGATCTGCTCGAGGGTGCCGATTGCATCATCCACAACAGTCTGGACTGGCCCTCGGGTGATGCGTTCGACTTCTCTCGCCACCTTCAGACGAACCTCGTCGCGTCGATCGAGCTGCTCAAGGCCTCGGCCTCGCGTCAGTTCATCTTCATGAGCACGCTTGCCGTACACCACGACATGCGACCTCGCTGGAACGGCATGATCGACGAAGATCATCCGCTGCGACCAAGCAACGACTACGGGGCGTACAAGGCCGCGGTCGAGGCGCACCTCTGGTCCGAGCACTTCGGTGCTGGCCGGAACACCTCCGCAATCCGCCCGTGCGCCGTGTACGGCATCGATCGGAAGCTGGAGCGCTCGCGCGGGTACGCGATCATCAAGCAACTCCGCGCCGAGAAGAGTTGTAACACGCCGGGGGGCGGCAAGTTTGTGCACATCGACGATGTCGCCGAGGCCGCGGCCGCCGCGGTCGGCAACCCCGCCGTTGCCGGGTGTTCATTCAATCTCGTCGATTGCTACGCCCGTTACGGCGACTGGGCCGCGATGGCCGCCGCGGAGCTCGGCATCGACGCCGAGATCGACCTCTCGAGCCCGCCCTCGCCCCAGAACACGTTTTGCAAGTCCGCGGCCGAATCCCTCGGCGTGAAGCTCGACCGTGGGCACGATGGGATCCGCGCCCACCTGCGCGAGCTGATCAGCATCATGGGCTGACCCATGCAGCATTTCGACGTCATCATCATCGGCCTCGGTGCAATGGGCTCCGCCGCCTCGGCACACCTCGCTCGCCGCGGCAAGCGCGTGCTGGGAATCGAGCAGTTCGAACTCGGCCACGCCCGCGGCAGTTCGCACGGCCGTTCCCGCATGATCCGCATGTGCTACTACGAGCACCAGGATTATGTCCCGATGCTTCGCCGTGCGTACGAACTGTGGCGCGAATGCGAGCAGGCGGCGGGCGAGCAGCTCCTGCACATCACCGGGGGGATCTACATCGGCCCGCCGGATTCCGCGGCAGTGAACGGCGCATCCCGAGCAGCGATCGAGCATCGCCTCGATAACGAACTGCTCGACCGCGCAGCTCTTGCCGACCGCTTCCCGCAGTTCCGTGTCCCCGATGATCACCGTGCTCTGTTCGAGCCCCTTGCCGGGTACATCTCGCCCGAACTCGCGATCGCTGCGCACCATCGCCTGGCCGTTGCTGCCGGCGCAAAGCTCCACGACAACGAGCGGCTTCTGTCCTACCGCGCTGACGGCCCTCGTATCCGCATCACCACCTCCCGCGGCGAGTACGAGGCCGACCGCATCATCTTCGCCTGCGGCGCATGGGCGACGCGCACCGTCTCCGACCTTGGCATTCAGATCACACCGACGCGACAGATCCTCGGCTGGGTCACGCCGCGGAACCCCGCGCCCTTCGCGCAAGGCGTCTGCCCGGTCTGGGCGATCGATTGCCCGCGTGCAAACCCCGGCAAGACCGCTGCCGACGGTCTCCGCGCCGGTTTGTACTACGGCTTCCCGCTGGATGCCGGTGCGGCAGCAGATGATGGCCGCGGCTTCAAGATCGCCCGGCACGCGATCGGCGCGCAGACCGATCCCGACACCAACGACTTCACGCCGAGGCCCGAAGATGAGGCCGACTTCCGCCCCGCCCTCCGCGCGTTTCTCCCCGATGCCGATGGCCCGCTCGCGCAGATGCGGATCTGCATGTACGAGAACAGCCCCGATGGGCACTTCATCATCGACAAGCACCCGACGAACCCGAACATCATCATCGCGTGCGGGTTCTCCGGCCACGGTTTCAAGTTCATGCCCGTGATCGGCGAAGTCCTCGCAGACCTCGCGATCGAGGGTGCTACGCGGCATTCGATCGGGTTCCTCGGCATGTCACGCGTCGCGTGACCATGCCACCTTCCCCTCGCAAATCGTCGCTCTGATCCACCGGTCATCGAGCCCATACATCAACGAACTCGGCATGAGCGGCTGATCGAAATCGATCACCACCAGATCCGCCGCCGCGCCCACCGCGATCCGCCCCGCATCCTTCCACCCCAGCGCATCCGCGTTCCCCGCGGTGATCTGCCACCACCAGTAGCCCGGCCCGAACATCGGCGCAACCTGAGACTGCGGGCTCGCCAGCCATACCTCGCGCGCTGACCGCGCCACTCGCACCATGCTCACATCGGGACCGCCCGCGACATCGCTCCCCAGCGCCAGCGGTCGGAACTTCTGCCCCGCAAAGTCCCCCGATGACAGAAACCGGTTCGCCGTCGGGCAATGCGCAACCACGCACCGCCACCCCTCCAACTCCCGGCGATCCACCTCGCTCAGCCAGATCGCGTGCGCGAGCACGCTCCGCGGCCCGAGCAAGCCCGCCTGCTTGTATACGTCCAGGTACGGCATCCCGTGCAACTGCTCGACCAGTTCACACTCCGGCAGCATCTCCGCAAGATGCGTCTGGATCGGCCAGTCTCTCTCCCTCGCCAGTGTTGCTGCGCCCTTCATCAGCTTCATCGAGCAGCTCACCGCAAACCGTGGCGACACGATCGGCGAGATCCGTCCCACTGGCGCGAGGCGCGACGCCTCTTCCAGAAGCTGTGCGGCAGGGCGAAGCAGATACTCCGGCGCCTGCTGGTCCATCAGCACCTGACCGATGTGCCCGCGAAGGCCCGCCGCGGCGAGGGATTCCATCGCCGCACGCGTTCCTTCGTGGTGCACGGTTCCGTATGCGCAGATCCCCGTTGTCCCATGCGCAAGCAGCCGCTTCGCCACCCGCGTGCCCATCGCGCGCGCATACGCCGCATCCGCCCATCGTTCTTCCGCGGGGAAGATCACGTCGCCCAACCAATCCAAGAGCGTCAGCCCGTCGTGCCCGATTGAATCGAACTGTGGGATGTGCAGGTGCGCATCGATGAACCCGGGCGAGATGATGCGATTCGCTGGCGAACTGCCCTGTCCGTGTGCCGCTTCGTCACCAAGCTCCACCTCCACAATCCGCCCATTCGCGATGCGTACCAAGCCCCGCTGAATGTGCACCGTCCGCGCTGCCGGGTCGGTGGGTGTGCCCGGAAGAACCAGGTTGCCGGTCAGTGTCTCGATGGTGTCGCCGGGGTGCATGGTGGAAAGGGGCGAGGAGGGAGCGGGGGCATTGGGG
>JAEYUO010000125.1 GCA_023432465.1 Planctomycetota bacterium
CCCCCCCCCCCCCCCCCCCCCCCCCCCCCCCCCCCCCCCCCCCCCCCCCCCCCCCCCCCCCCCCCCCCCCCCCCCCCCCCCCCCCCCCCCCCCCGCCAAGCCAAGGCGTCAACATGTCACCCTCCGCGAGGGTGCCGTCTTGACGCCTTGAGTCTGCGAGTTGCTGAAGCCGGGAAGACGCGACGATGCGCAGCGCCCTCACGCCATGCGGACCCACTTGACCAGGGTGCGCAGGTTCGGCGGCTTGCCATACATCAGGACGCCGACGCGGAAGATCTTCGCGCTGATCCACGCGCAGAACGCCGCGGTCGCAAGACCGACACCGATCGAGATCCACGTCTGCCAGGCCGGCGGCGGCTCGTTGCTGGTGATGCGGATGACCATGACGAACGGGTTGATGCCCGGCACGAACGACAGGATCTGGGAGAGCATCGAGTTGGGCGCCCGGCTGATGGGCAGCCAGAGGAGCCACGGCGTCATGACGACCAGCATCACCGGCGTCATCAGGGTCTGGGCCTCGCGCAGCTCCGTCACCGCGCTGCCGATCGCGGCGAACATCGACCCGATGATGAAGTACGCGATCAGGAAGAACAGGACCATGTAGACGATCGCGAACGGATCGACAAGGTGGCCCATGCTGAAGGCGATGAGCGCGGCGATGCCCATGCCCGAATACACCACGAGGATGAAAAGGCCGACGCAGAGCTGACCGGTGATCTTGCCGAGCATGAGCTGCAGCGGCGACACCGCCGACAGGATGACCTCCATTACGCGGCTGCTCTTCTCCTCGATGGTCGTGGTCAGCAGCATCTGACCGCTGGACATGACAGCGATCAGCAGCAGGGCCATGAACGCCGCGGGGATCATCATCTGCAGCGGGCCCGCGCTGCTCTTCTCGCCCTTCTCGGTCATGACGCGGTCCGCCGCGACGGGGCGCTCCAGGAGCCTGCGCACATCGGTCGCACTGAGCCCCGCCCCGGCGAGCTTGGGGTCGGCCATCACGCGGGCATCGACAATCGCATCGCCGATGCGGCGGTGGATACGCTCGCGGATCTCAAAGTCCACCTTCTCCGGCCAGAAGGACTGGATCTGCTCGTACCCCGCGCCGTCGTTCGTGAAGACCGCTTCCCGCGGCACAATCACCAGGCCGATCGTCGGCTCCGGCAGGGTGGGGTTCTTGGCCGCGGCGTGAATGTCGGTGCGGCCGAGCTCGTCCTTGAGTTTTTGGATGTCCGGCTCGGAGGTGCCTTCGGGAAGCACAAAGACGGAAAGGCGACCGATCTTCGCCAGCGCCTTGTCGAGTTCACTCTCGACCATGCCCTTGGCCATGGCCTTCTGGGCGGGGTTGACGGGCACCTGCGACATGCCCTGGTCGAGGGCCTTGTTGATGTTCTCCTGAATCGCAGCCTTCTCGGCCTCGGCCGCGGCGGGGGAGAAGCGCTCCATGATCCCGCCCGACACAACGCCGGTGCGGTCAACGACGGCCAGCTTGCCGTTGAGTTGAGGGCCCTTGAGGTTGCGTGTCAGGGCGATGCCGCCGATGGCGACAACCATGATCACGGGCGTCAGGAGCACGCCGATGATGAAGCCCTTGGTCAGGACGGTGGAGGCGAACTCGCGCCATGCGATCTGGAGGACCCTGTTCACTTCCCGACCTCCTCGCCGCCGGTTGCGCCGACAGCGGCACGGAGCTGCTCGGCGGTTTCGCCGCTCTCCCCGGAGCCGTCAACAAGAGATATGAACACGTCCTCGAGCGTGACGCGTTTGAGCTCGATGCGCCGGACCGGGGCCTCGCGGACGATCGACGCCATCACAGCCCGCGGATCGGCGTTGTGTTCCAGGTGGAGCTCGAAGCCCTCGCGGGTCGGATGGATCGAGTCGATCCCGGCGATGGTCTCCAACCGAAGCTCCGCCGCGGCCGTGCCATTCCCGTTGCTCGCCGGCTCGACGATGATGGTGCGGGGGTCGAAGCGGTTGCGGATCTCGCCGAGCGTCGCATCGAGCACCTTCACGCCGTGGTGGATCATGAAGACGCGGTCGCAGAGCTGCTCGGCCTCGTACATCGCGTGTGTGGAGAAGATGATCGTGCGGCCGGCGCGGTGCTGCTCATCGATGAGCGTGCGCATGAGCCGGCGGTTGACGGGATCGAGGCCGGAGAAGACCTCGTCGAGGATGAGCAGGTCGGGCTCGTGGATGACCGCCGCGACAAACTGGACCTTCTGCTGCATGCCCTTGGAGAGCTCTTCGCACCGCTTCTTGGCGCTCTCGGCCAGACCCATGCGTTCCAGCCAGCCATGCACCTTGCGATGGAGCATCGCGCCGCCGTCCTCGCCCTTGAGGCGGCCCATGTAGGTGAGGAACGCGGCGACCTTCATCTTGCGGTAGACCCCGCGCTCTTCGGGGAGGTACCCGATGCGGTCCTTGCTTTTGTCGGCGGAGGGCTGGCCGAGGACGGAGAGCTCGCCCGAGTCCGGAAAGATGATCGACATGATCATTCGGATCGTGGTGGTCTTGCCCGCGCCGTTGGGGCCGATGAAGCCGCAGAGCGAGCCCGTGGGCACGACGAGATCAAGATCGCGGACGGCGACCTTGGGCCCGAAGGTCTTGGTGAGTCCCTTGATGGTGACGGCGTTGGACATGGGGAGTGAAGGCTAGGGGGAGCGGATGTGGGAAGTCGGATGTGGGATGTGGGATGTGAGGAGACTAGTCCTGAGTGCTCGGTCCTGAGTCCTCTGGCCGCGTGTCTGTTCCCGGTCCCAACTCAGGACTCAGGACTCAGGACGCAGGACTGAGGACCAAGGACCAAGGACCAAGGACTTTTCGCATTCCGACTTCAACATCTACCATCGGCCATGCCCGCCACCTCCCTTCCCCCGGCTCTGTTTGCTCGCCTCGATGAGCTGTCCAAGCAGCTCGACGAGATGGATGCGAAGATGGGCGATCCGGACTTTGTGACCGATCACAAGGCCGTGCGGGAACTGTCGATCAAGAAGGCCGCGATCGAGGGGATGGTGGGGGACTACCGCACGTACAAGTCTTTGGTGAAGGAGGCGGAGGAGTTGCGGGGTGTGGTGGCGGGGGGTGGTGGCGGCGGGGGGGATCGAGAGCTTGTCGAGTTGGCCCGGGCGGAGCTTCCGGAAGTGGAGGCGCGGGCGGAGGCGCTGATCGACCGGATCAAATCGGCCCTTGTGAACGCGGATGACCGGGCCGTCGGGTCGGTGATGCTGGAGATCCGGGCTGGTACCGGGGGCGATGAGGCGTGCCTGTGGGCGCGGGACCTGATGGAGATGTACCAGAAATACGCCGCGAAGAAGGGGTGGGCATTCGAGGTGATGGAACTGACGCCGGAGCCGGGCGTGGGGGGCATTCGCGCGGCGGTGATCAATGTTCGCGGCGAGGGCGTGTGGAGCGAGCTTGCGTTCGAGGCGGGGGTGCACTCGGTGAAGCGCGTGCCGGCCACGGAGGCGCAGGGGCGGATTCATACTTCGACGGCGACGGTGGCGACACTGCCCGAGCCCGAAGAGGTGCAGGTGAAGATCGACTGGGCGAACGATGTGTACGAGGATGTCACGACCTCGCAGGGCCCGGGCGGGCAGAACGTGAACAAGGTCGCCACGGCGGTGAAGCTGGTGCACAAGCCGACCGGGATCGAAGTGAAGATGCAGGAGAGCAAGAGCCAGCAGCAGAACCGCGCGGCGGGGCGGCGGCTGCTGATGGCGCGGGTGTATGAACTGGAACTGCGGAAGGCGCACGAGGCGCGGTCCAGCGCGAGGCGCGATCAGATCGGCAGCGGGGAGCGGAGCGAGAAGATCCGCACGTACCGCTTCAAGGATGGGATCGTGGCCGATGAACGACTGCCGGGCGAGTACCCGGTGCGGGAGATCGTCGCGGGGGATATGGGGAAGCTGTTCAAGGACCTCATGGAGCAGGAGACGACGAGGCGGCTGGGGGAGTTGTGAGGATGATGGGGGGAGGAAGCGAAGAAGTACGCGGTGTGGCGTGTCCGCACCGCCGGTGCCGGGCACCCGGCCAGCCTGGATCGCGGAGCGGATGTGATGAGGATGCGCCGGTGTGCGAGGACGGTCGTTCGATGGCGAAGGCGCCTTTGGCCGCGCATGAACGTCCGGCTTGCGCCCAAGTGCCAGAAGTGCGGCTATTCGCTGGCGGGGCTGGCAGGGCGCGGTGTCGAGCGATGCCCAGAGTGCGGACTGCGACTTCATCGCCACGAGTTCTGCGGGCTGTACCGCATCCGAGGCCGGACGGCGTGGTTGGTATCGGCTTGCGGACCGGTCCTGGTCGTCTTCGCACCGCTGCTGTTCCTCGTACGTGCGGGGGCATCTGCTCCGGGCGCTGCTCTCGACACGCGAATCGTGATGGCGCTCAGCACGCTGCTCATCGTTGCGGCGGCGAGCGCTGCGATGGTGGTCGCACTGGCACGTCAGGCCTCTGAAGGCAAGCCATTTCTGATTCGAGGCACCAACTGGCAGGGAGCGATGATGAGCATCGCTGTGCTGGGAGTGATGCTCGCGGTCATGCTGATCGTGGTCATCTCCAGCGAATCGGGGAGGCCGTAGCCCCGAGCGGGATCCGTGAGCGCTTCCTCGAACTTCCTCAACCACTGCTGCAAAGACGCACGGCCCTGAGGACATCTGCTTGCTGTCCAAGGGGCGGGCGAAGAGGCACAGAGCCTTCGGCCGGTTCGGGAAGCCACCAGGAGTTCTCGCATGAAGCGTCAGAGTTGTGCAGCACTTGTTGCCCTTGCGGGGCTTGCCTCCACATGCATCGCGGGAGGGTCGCGGACGGTGCTCGATGTCGCCCCGCTGCCGGGGCTGGCCGGGTCGCCCAGTTGGGTCCTCATGCCGGAGTTCATCAACACCCGTGGCGATGTGGCCGGGCAGGCTGCGCCGGGCCATTACCACGCCGCGAGGTGGACAGCGTCGGGCGGGCTGGAAGACCTGCACCCGGGCGCGGGAGTGAACGCGAGCTGGGTCAAGGGGATGAACGACATGGGAGCGGTGGTGGGCGATGCCTGCATCCCGCCGCCGGGCGGCAACGGGGCGTGCGGTGTGTACCTGTTCCGCAACACTCCCGGCATTGGCAGCGAGCAGATCGATCTCTCGCAGTCGGGTGTCCGCGGCGAGGGTTCGGTGTGGCCGATGAAAATCAACAACAAGGGCACGGTCGCGCTGGGGTTCTGGACCTCGGTGATGCAGGGCGGCGGGCGCCACGCCATGCTGTACAGCGACACGTTGGGGTGGATGAATGTCGGCGATGCGCTGCCGCCGGGCGAGATCGACGACACCATGCTGCTCGACCTGAACAACGCCGAGCAGGTGCTCGTGCGTGCGGGTTGGAATCGCCCGACCTATCGCTGGTCACCCGGCGCGGAGCCGGTGATGATCATCGATCTGCCGCTGCATGCGGCTTCGGATCTGAACGATGCGGGTCAGGTTGCCGGTGGGGCGGAGTTCGCCGCGGGGTATGGGGCGTTCCGATACAGAGACGGGGCGGGTGTGGAGATGCTCGACCCGAGTGGCGCATTTGCCGACTCGCACGGCCACTACATCAATGAAGCCGGGATGGTGGCGGGCACATGGGAAGGCGGCCTGTTCATCTTCACCGATGACGGCGGGATGCAGGACCTCGGGGTGGATGGGTTCGTGGCGATCAAGGGGTTCAACGATCGCGGCGATCTGACGATCCAGAAGCACGATCCGCACACCTACGAGGGCAAGCCGATGCTCAAGCTCTTCGGCGAGCCCGCGGTCGAGCTTCAGGACTTCATCGACCCCGAGCGTGACGAGTTCATCGTGTCGCACGTCAGCCCCATCAACGACCGTCGGCAGTTTGCGGTTTCGGGCACACGTGCGGTCGCGCCGTTTGAGCAGGTCGCCTTCCTGGTGCAGGCTCGCTGCGCGGCGGATTACGACGCGGATGGAATCGCAGGTGTGCCGGACATCTTCGCTTTCCTGGCGGACTGGTTCGGCGCGGGCACCAAGGCGGATGTCAACCGCGATGCTGAGTTGGACGTCGCCGACATCTTCGCGTTCCTGTCGGCGTGGTTCGCCGGCTGCTGATCCGCACCCTTCGACACGGACACCTCCGTTTCTTCCGGCCTTCCCACACCGGCGCACGGGCCCGCGGCATGTTCCGCGGGCTCGTGCCGTTTTGCAGGCAGGGGGTACGGAGTTTTGTCTGTCAGCGCTCCTCGCCGAGCCGTTGCCGCAACTCTTCCCGCAACGATTGAACCTCGGTTCGGAGTCGCTCGAGCCCCTTGTCAGGGCCGAGCGCCTTGAGCTCCGCATACGGGATCGGCTTTCCGAACGCCACGCCGATGCGGTGTCCGAACAGCTTTGGAAAGTGGTTCTGCTTTGGCCACGAGTCGAACGCGCCCTCGATCGCCGCGGGCATGACATCGACTTTCGCACGCGACAGAAGCACCCACGCGCCCCGCTTGAACTCTTTGATCTCCCCATCGGGCGAGCGGCTGCCCTCGGGAAAGATCAACGTCAGCCGACCCTTCTTCAGTTCGGCGATCGCGGTCCGGATCGCGCCCGCATCGCCCTCATCTTCCTTGATCGGGATCGAGCCCAGCCCGAGCAGCAGTTGCTTCAGTCCCGGGACTTTGAAAAGTCCCTCACGGGCGATCGACGCCATGTTCCGCGTGCGGAATGCGATTCCCAGCACCGGCGGATCCCAGTGCGATTGATGATTCGCGACGACCAGCAGGCCGCCCGACCCCGCCGGCGGCAGGTTCGCGGAGCCAAAGAACCGCAGGCGATACACGAGCGTCACGACGATCAGCACGACCCAGTAACAGAATCGGTAGAACACGACCTGCCACAGCGGCTCGGTCGGGTCGAACCGCCGGAACCACGCCGTCGGCGAGCGGAGAAAGGAAGGCGTCGAGAACGCCGTCGCGGCCGAGTTCGCTGAAGAGGAAGCATCCATCGGCGCTACGAAACCCGGACCCGTCTGCGGACGTGCTCCTCGAGCGCCTCCACAACCTGATCAAACCCCAGGTTCGATGTATCCACCCGGATGGCATCCTCGGGGCAGATGAGCGGGCCATCGCGCCGGGTCGAATCCGAAAGGTCGCGGGCGACTATCTCCTTCAGGAGCGTCGCCAGTTCGGCATCCTCCCCGCGGATCGCCCCGGAGGCGATGAGCTGCTCGAACCGCCGCCTCGCTCGCACTTCAGCGGACGCGTCGAGGTAGAACTTCACATCGGCATCCGGAAAAACGATGGAGCCCTGGTCGCGGCCCTCGGTCACCAGCCGCGGATGAGCCGTCCCGATCGCCCGCTGCTTGCGGACCAGATCCCGTCTCAGTGCAGGGATCGCCGAAACAGGGGAGACCAAGCGCGTCACATCCGCTTCACGGATCCTTCCCATCATGGACCGGCCGCCGCAGATCAGTTCCGGGGGGTCCTGGGTCCAGTCGAACCGCATGTCCTGGCTGGCGACGGTGGCCACGAGCTCATCGGGGGATGCGAGCGAGATTCCCGCATCAATCGCAACGGCCGCGGCGGCACGGTACATCGCGCCGGTGTCCAGAAACTCGATACCAAGGCGCTTGGAAAGGGCCCGGGCGACGGAGGACTTGCCGGTTCCGGCGGGGCCGTCGATGGTGATGATGAGGCGGGTCTGGCCCGTCGGGGTCGGCGTGGGCGTGGTCGTGGGACGCTTGGGCATGTCCTCAACCTTGGCGGCGAACTCCACGCATACCGGCGCGGCGGGCAGAGCAGAGGCGGAGCCGACTCCGCGAAGGGTGGCAGGGTTGGCGGTCATGGCTGGTCTGTCACCTCCACACCGACGACGGACTCTAGGACCGCCCGGGTGTTGCGGATGCCCTCTTCCGGGTCGCCATCGCCCCGATAGTCGATGGCCAGGGTGCCGGTGTACCCCACCGCGATGACCGCCTTGGTGAACTCCACCAGGTCGTATCCCTGATGTTCCGGGCCGCTCTTGCCTTTCTTGAAGCCGATCGACGAGGCCGTCACCGCGGATGCGTACGGCGTCAGGCGGCGGAGGTAGGCCAACGGGTCATCGCTGGCGGCGGCGGTCTGGTAGTCCGGGTAGGTCCCGATCCGGAATCCACCGACCCGCTTGATCAGGTCCGTCAGCCGGTCCGGCTCAAGCGTCGGGCCTTTCCCCGAGCCGATCAGCAGATTCACTTCCCGCTTCTCAGCGACGGTCATCACTTTTCGGAGACGCTCGGCGGCGAGGTCGGCCGCATCATCCTCGGCATCGCCGGTTTCCGCCGCGATGAACAGGGCAGCGGAGTTGCAGCCAAGCCGATGGGCCGCCTGCACCACGCGGCTCATCCGCTCGATGGCGTCGTCGCCCTTGGCATCATTCCCTGAGAAGAACGGCAGGGGCTCCGGCCGGACCAATACCAGGCACGGACAGGAGGCTTTGTCCGCCGCATCCCGGAGCGCGTCAAGCTGGGGGAGATCCGCCCCGGCCAGCAAGTCCGTCGAGATGTTGAGCCCGTGCAGGCCAAGGGTTTCACGGACATGCCGGGGCAGGTCGCGCAGCAGCATGGACCCAGCAGAGGGCCTGCCCGGCTTGAGCCAGAGCTTGGAGCGGAGGGAGCTGGCGGCCAGCGTCAGCAGCATGCGCGGACTGTAGCACAAACTCGGACTGGTGAGAGGCCGGGGGAGCGATGGAGCCAGACTGTGTGGATGACTGCTGCCCGTCCGTTGAATACCGGTGAAGCCGAACTCTTTCTCATCGGCAGGTGGGGTACCCGGACGATGAACTTTCTGCTATGCTGTCCGCTCGTTTCCGGCGCGGAGTCGCCGAGGATTGTGGTCCGGGGAGGATGGGGGTGGGGGGCGACACGGAGGTTGCCGCGCGATGCGTCTGGCCAAGCTGACACTTCACGGGTTCAAGTCCTTTGCCGACCGCACCGAGTTCACCTTCGATGAGCCGATCACGGCGATCGTCGGGCCGAACGGGTGCGGCAAGTCCAACGTCGTCGATGCCGTAAAGTGGGTTCTGGGCGAACGCTCGAGCAAGTCGCTCCGCGGCAAGGAAATGACGGACGTGATCTTCGCCGGCTCGGCCGCGCGCAAGCCGCTGGGCATGGCGGCGGTCACGCTGTCGTTTGAGAATCCGGTGATTCAACGGGCGATGCTGGCATCGGAAGCGGCGATCAGCGATGCCCCGGTCGCCGGGGAAGACCCTGGGACCGAGCCCACTGCGTCTGCGGTGGCGACCGCCACGACAGAAGAGGCGGCGGACTCGGTGCTGGACCGCGGTGCCGGTCGCAACCGCGCGTTGCCGATCGATGCCGATGTCGTCGATGTCGAACGGCGTCTGTATCGCGATGGCACGAGCCAGTACCTGATCAACGGCAAGCGGTGCCGCCTCAAGGACATTGTCGACCTGTTCCTTGATACGGGCATCGGCGCGGATGCGTACTCGATCATCGAGCAGGGCAAGGTCGATGCGATGCTGCTGGCCTCGCCGCAGGAGCGGCGGACGATCTTCGAGGAAGCGGCGGGTGTCGCCAAGTACAAGGCTCGGCGTATCGAGGCCGAGCGCAAGCTTGAGCGTGCCGAACAGAACCTGACGCTGACGCGCGAGCAGCTCGCCACCACCGAGCGTCGCCTCAAGGTTGTGAAGGGGCAGGCCGCCAAGGCGCGCACCTTCAAGGCCCTCGATTCGGAGTTCAAGGCCCTCCGCGGCGTGGTCGCGCTCGATCAGTACGATGCCCTCCAGCAGCGGCTCTCCGGCCTGACCAGTCAGTTGTCGGATCTGGATGAGAAGCGGCGGAACGCGCAGGAGATGCTCTCGGACCTTGAGCAGAACAAGCAGGAAGCGGAGATCCGCAAGAGCGAGCTTGCCGGCGTGCAGCGGCGGGCCGAGTCTGCTCTTCAGGCTTCGCAGCACGGCCAGGCGCAGGCCGCGCAGCGCCGCGAGATGACGATCAAGTCGATCGAAGAGGCTCGCCGCCAGTCCGAATCGGATTCGCAGCAGATGGCCGCGGTCGAGCAGTGGATCGAGGAGGTCCGCAGGTCCGTCCAGGAGCAGGATGCGGCGGTGGCGCGGCTGGGCGAGGACCTCGCCAAGGCCGAGTCCTCGTTGGGTGAACTCGCCCAGCAGCGTGCGGCGGCCCAGAATACGCTCGCCGAGACGCGCGCCCAGCACGCCCAGAAGCGCACGAGCGCGGCGAACATCGATCGGGAACGCAGCGCGCTGCTCGCGGCGGTCGAGAGTGACCGCCGACGCGCTGCGCAGATGCGAGACCAGCTCTCGGGCCTTGCCGGAAAGGCCGCGAGCAACAAGACCGAGCGTGAGGCTCTGACCGAGCGCGAGCAGCTTGCCGTCGCCGCGGCGGACCATGCACGCGCGTCGATCACCACGACAAGGACCTCGCTCGAAGAAGCCGCCTCCGCGCGTCAGCGGCTGACCGCGGACCGTCAGGGCCTGGCCAAATCCGCGGATGAGCTTCAGCAGGAACTTGTCCGGCTGGACAGCCGTCGCGCCACGCTCCAGGAGATGCACGACCGGCACGCGGGCATGGGCGAGGCGGTGCGGTTCGTGCTCGATGCCCGGCGCGAGGGTCGCGGGTTTGCCGGCGTTGCATCGGTTCTGGCGGACCTTGTGCAGACCGACAAGCAGCACGCCGCCTGCGTGGAAGCCGCGCTGGGCGCGAGTCTTCAGGCGCTGGTCGTGCCCACCTTGCTGGATGTTCCAAGCGAGGAGGAGCTGAACACGCTCCCCGGACGCGTCTCGTTTGTGCCCATGCAGACCGTTGGCCAGGCGATGAGCGACCCCGCCCCTGCGCCAACTGAGGAGCAGGCCGCGGCCCAGGTCGTGGGTGTCATCGGCGGCGCGTACGGCTTTGTTTCGCGGCTGCGCGACATGGTGCGCCCCGCGGTCGATGCGCCCGCGGGCGCGGCGGACCTGCTGGATCGCCTGCTCGGTCGCACGTTCCTGGTGCGTGACCTTGACTCGGCCATGCTGCTCAAGGCTTCGGCCGAGGGCGCGGATGCGAGGTTCGTTACCAACGACGGTCGAGTGATGGAGGCCGACGGTCGCATCCTCGCAGGGCCGATGACGGCGGATGCGGCGGCCGGTGGCGGCGGGGGTGTGCTGCAGCGTGCCACCGAGTTGTCGGAACTTAACGATCGCGTGGCCGAAGCGAGGACCCGGCTTGATGCCGAGCGTGCCGCCCTGGCCGGGGTGGATGAAAAGGCGGCGGCTGCATCGCAGCGCGAGGGCGACCTCCGTACGCAGCTTGCAAAGCTGGAGCGAGAGCTCGTCGGACTCGATGCGCAGACCGAGCGGATCGGCGCCGATCTGGCCCGGCTCGCCCGCGAGCAAGGCTCGCTCTCGCAGGAGATCGGCGACCTGACCGCGCGGTGCAACAAGCTCGACAGCGAGCAGTCGCACTCGGCCGAGAAAGCCGAAAGCCTGCGGCGGCTGTACGAGGAGCAATCCGCCGCCGCCGCGGAGCTTGAAGCGGCGATCGAAGCGGCGCAGAAGGAGGCCGATGCGGCTTCCGAGCGGCTGACCGCGGCAAAGGTTGAAGCGGGCCGCGCGGCGGAGGCGCTCTCCGCGGCCAAGCGTGAAAAGGCCCGGCTCGACGACGCGATGGACGAAGCAGAGCGACGGGCCCGCCACCTCCGAACACAGATCGAGCAGCGGAACCAGTCGCTCGCGCAGCACGAGCATGCGTTGGCCGAGTGCGAAGAGGCCATCGCTCGGACCGCCCGCGAAGCAGCCGAGGCGACCGAGCAGCTTCGCGGCGTCGGCGGCCAGCTTGTTCAAGCGGTGAAGCTGACACAGGAACTGGGCGAGAAGGTCGCGGCCTCGCGGCAGCATGCGCAGACCGTTGAACGCGACTACAACAGCCTCGAGATTTCCCGCCGCGAGGTTGAGGTCAAGCGGGAGAACCTTGAGGAACGCTGCTCGCAGGACCTTGGTTTCGACATCGCTTCCGAGCACGCCGAGTACGAGGCGATGCTCAACGAGGAGATGACGGCGACGGTGCTTGCAGAGGACGGCAGCGAGGTCCGGGCACGTGTGGTGATCACGCGGGTGGACCCGGATGCCGCCGCGGCGACGATCGACGAACTGAAGAAGCAGATCAAGGAACTGGGCAACGTCAACCTCGACGCGATCGAGGAGGAGACGCTGCTCGCGGCCCGGAACGACGACCTGATCAAGCAGGTCGGGGACCTGGACTCCGCCCGCATCGCGCTCACGGAGTTGATCCAGAAGCTCAACGTCGCCAGCGAGCAGCGCTTCAAGGAGACGTTCGAGACGATCCAGGGGCACTTCTCATCGCCCGATGGCATGTTCCGCCAGCTCTTCGGAGGCGGAAAGGCCGAGGTGCGGCTGATGCCTCTCATCAAGGAAGGCCCCAACGGGGAGAAGATTCAGACCGATGAGATCGACTGGCTGGAGAGCGGAGTGGAGGTCATCGCCAAGCCGCCGGGCAAGGAGCCGCGGTCGATCAACCAGCTCTCCGGCGGCGAAAAGACGATGACGGCGGTCGCGCTGCTGCTGTCGATCTTCAAGAGCAAGCCGAGCTGCTTCTGCGTGCTGGACGAAGTCGATGCCGCGCTCGATGAGGCGAACGTCGAACGCTTCTGCCGCGTGATTCACCGGTTCCTGGATCACTCGCACTTCATCGTGATTACCCACCACAAGCGGACAATGTCCGCCGCGGACAGGCTCTACGGCGTGACCATGCAGGAGCGCGGCGTCTCCAAGCGTGTGACGGTCAAGCTTGATCAGGTCGGCGAGAAGGGTGAGATCCCGCACGAGAAGCTCGATGAGGGCGCGCAGGACCTGAACCTGGCACAGGCCGGTCCATCGCACGAGGAGTTCCACGCGCACGATGTGGCCGATGCCGAGGCCGCCGGGGCGGCGCGCAAGCCGCAGCCCAGCGGGATCCTGCGCAAGGCGCTGGCGGGGATGCGCGAGCAGAGCGAGCCGGTCAAGGTGTGAGGCTGGCGGAGCCGGCGCTGAGTCGCTTACGGTTTCCGCACGCTGAGTTGATCCTGGATCAGCGCCCACGCCGCCTCATCGCACGCCTTGGCCCCGCCCTTGCCGTCATTGCACATGACCAGCACGGCAAAGTCACGCTCCGGGGCGATACACGTGACGCAGAACCACATGGTGTTGCTCCCGCCGTGGGTCAGCACATATCCCTTTGCGTCCTTCCCCTCGCCCTTTGCCCATGGACGCGCCGGCCGCGCCCAGCCGAAGGCATACTCGCTCAGTCCATCGGGCGGCGTGTGGAGCGTCTCAAAAGTCTCGGGTGTGAGCATCGAGCACGCTCGATTCGGGTTGCTCGCATCGCCGCGCAAGTGCATCGAGACGAACCTCGCCCAGTCTGCGAGCGTGCAGTGCAGCCGCCCCGCGGGTGAGATCGCGGGCGGATTGTCCGCGCCACCGGCGTTGGGCTCGATGGGCTTGCCGTTGTCGCGATGTCCACGGGGTTGATCGTCTTTTTCTGGGGTTCCGGGCGGACCCCAGCCGCACGAGTTCATCGTCAGCGGGCCGAACAGGTGCCGCTGCATCAGGTCTTCGTAATCAACCCCCGTGACGGTCTCTGCCATGTGCCCGGCGAGCGCAAAGCCCGCGTTCGAATAGAGGTCCTTGGTTCCCGGCGGATACGCGGGCTCGCGTGTGACGATGCCTTCCAGGAGCATGCGACGGGCCTCTCGCGGCGTGCCGGTCGCATTCCACAGCTTGCCCCAGAGTCCACCAGCGCTCAGGTCCGATGGCACACCGCCGCGGTTGGTCAGGAGTTGGGAGAGCGTGACCGCCCGGTACTGTTCGTGCATCCTCGCGGTGAGATCCGGGAAAGCCTCCGCCAGCGTCATCTCCCATCGCAGCGTTCCCTTCTCCACGAGTATCGCACACAGCGTGGCGGTCATCGCCTTCGTGCACGAGCCGATGTGGAACCGATCGTCGAGCGTCACCGCCTCGGGCTGACCGCGCATGCGAACGCCCGCCGCTCCCGCCGCGACGAGACGGTCGCCGACCACAATCCCCGCGACCATCCCCGGCACATCGTGCTTCTCGATGATCGGTGTCAGGATCTCGGAAAGGTCACGGATGCTGTCCCGCGCGTGCTCCTCGGCATGCGCTTCAATGGCCGCGTGTCTCTCGGGGCGCTCCTGCGCCCAGGCCGGGATGGTCGCCATCCCCAGAATCGCCGCCGCGGCAAGCCTCGTGTTCCACATGCACGCCACTCCTTTCGCTTAATCGAGTCTGAGAGCGCCGACCAGCTCCTGGATGGTTGCGCAGCCCTGTCCGCGGACCCACTTCTCCAGCCCCCGCACGATCGCGAGCGGGGCACGCGGGTCGGCGAACAGCGCAGCGCCGATCTGCACCGCTGTCGCGCCGGCAAGGATGAACTCCGCGGCGTCCTCCCAGCGGGTGACCCCGCCCACGCCGATGATCGGCGTGCCTGTGTCCTTGCAGACTTTGCGGTAGATCTCGTGCACCAGCCGCACCGCGACCGGGTGCAGCGCGGGCCCCGACAGCCCGCCGGTCGTGTTCGCAAGCCGGGGTCTGCGCGTATGCACATCGATCGCCATCGCCGGGATCGTGTTGGAGATCGTGAGTCCGTCGATGCCGGTATCGATCGCGGCGCGGGCGATGAGCGGGAGTTCGGGAGCAGTGGGGGAGAGCTTGGCAAGGAGCTTGCAGCGCTTCGCCACCGCGCGGACCGCGGTGACAACCTCGCGTGTGAGCGCGGGCGAACTGCCAAACTCCGTCCCGGCCTTGACGTTCGGGCAGGAGATGTTGAGCTCGATCGCGGTCACACCCTTGTCGTGCCACTCGTCCATCACCGCCGCGACCTGGACGTAGTCCTCGACACAGAACCCCGCGACCGAACAGATGACTGCGCACGGGAGCGCGGCCGCGCGCGGCAGGTAGTGCGACTCGAACGCGTCGATCCCCGGATTCGCAAGGCCGATTGCGTTGAGCATCCCCGCGCGGGCCGGGAGAATCCGCCACGTCGGGTTGCCCTCTCGCGGCTGAGGCGTGATCGACTTGCTCACCACCCCGCCGATGCGGGAAAGGTCCAGCACATCCGACATCTCATCGAGCGTGCCGCACGTTCCAGCGGCAAGCAGGACAGGATTCCGGAGGGAGATTCCGGCGAGGTCGGTGGCCAGGATTCCTGCCACGGTGGTCATCGGATCGAGGGTATCCGATCTGGCATCGCCGGGAGGGCGCAACAAAACGCCGAAGGAACGGACCCTCCGGCGTCGGAAAAGCACCTTGAGATCGCCGACGTGTTAGACCGCGACCGGCTTCTTGCTCTCATTCAACAGCCGGCGCAGGACGGTCTGCAGGATGCCGCCGTTGCGGTAGTACATGATCTCGACGGCGGAGTCGAGGCGGCAGCGGGCCTTGAAGGTGATGACCTGTCCCTTCTTCTCGCCCTGGGTGATGGTGGCCTTGACGTTCACTTCGCACCGGGGCGAGAGCTCGGTGGGCAGCTCGATATCAAACTGGTCCGTTCCGCACAGGCCCAGCGAATGCGCGCTCTGGCCGGGCAGGAAGTTCAACGGCAACACGCCCATTCCCACAAGGTTTGAGCGGTGGATGCGCTCGAAGCTCTCGGAGATCACCGCCTTCACGCCCAGCAGCATCGTGCCCTTGGCCGCCCAGTCGCGGCTGGAACCCATGCCGTAGTCCTTGCCCGCCAGCACGATCAGCGGGGTGCCATCCTTCTTGTAGTTCATCGCCGCGTCAAAGATCGGAGCGATCTTCCCGCCGCCGGCCGCGGAGAAGTCCTTCGTCCACCAACCTTCTTTGATCTTGCCATTCTCTTCGGCGAGCTTGTTCTTGACACGCACATTGGCAAACGTGCCGCGGGTCATCACGCGGTCGTTGCCGCGGCGGCTTCCGTAGCTATTGAACTCACTCCGGCGGACACCCTTGCTGACCAGGTATTGCCCGGCCGGCGAGGCCTCGGCGATGTCTCCGGCGGGGGAGATGTGGTCGGTCGTCACCGAATCGGCGACGTGCACGAGGCAGCGTGCCCCGCGGATCGAGGGCAGCGGACCCTCGGGCGCCTTGGCGGGCATGCTCTCAAAGTATGGCGGGTTCTGGATGTACGTCGAATCATCGTTCCACGGGAAGAGCTCGCTCTTGCTGATCGGCACGGCGTTCCATGTCGGGTTGCCGGTGAAGACATTCCCGTACTGCGTCTTGAACTGATCCGGGGTCAGGCACGAGTTGCGCAGGTTGATGACCTCATCGTGCGTCGGCCAGATGTCCTTGAGGTACACCGCCTTGCCGGCTTTGTCCTTGCCGATAGGGTCGGTCGCGAGGTCAATGTCCACCGTACCGGCGATCGCGTATGCCACGACCAGCGGCGGGCTGGCGAGGTAGTTGGCCTTCACCATCGGGTGCACACGCCCCTCGAAGTTGCGGTTGCCCGAGAGCACGCTGGAGACGATCAGGTCGCCCTTCTTGATCGCCGCCTCGATCTCATCCGGCAGCGGACCGGAGTTCCCGATGCACGTCGTGCAGCCATACCCCACGGTGTGGAAGCCGAGGGCTTCGAGATCCTCGACGAGGTTGCCCTTCTGGTAATACTCGGTCACGACCTTCGATCCCGGCGCGAGCGAGGTCTTCACCCACGGCTTGCGCGTCAGGCCCAGGGCACGGGCCTTGCGCGCCACGAGCCCCGCGGCGATCATGACGTCCGGGTTGCTGGTGTTGGTGCAGGAGGTGATCGCCGCGATCACCACATCGCCATGGTGAAGTTTGAAACACTTGCCGTCAAGCGTGATATCCACACCGTCGCACCCGGCATCGCCGGACGGTGCGCCGGTGTCCGGAGCGGCCGTGCTGCCGCCCTCATTGACCCAGCGGTTGAGGTTGACGGCCTTGGCCGGGGCCTTCTTGGAGAAGCTGTCCACCAGCTCCTTCTGCCAGGTGCTCTGCATGTCCGTCAGCAGCACGCGGTCCTGCGGCCGCTTCGGACCCGCGAGCGAGGGCTTCACGGTCGCCAGATCGAGTTCGAGGATGTCGGTGAACTCCGGCTCCGGGGTGCTGGCATCGCGCCAGAACATGTTCGCCTTGCAGTATGCCTCGGTCAGCGTCGCCTCCGCATCGCGCCCGGTGAACCGCAGATACTCGATCGTGCGGAAGTCCACCGGGAAGAAGCCCACCGTCGCGCCATACTCCGGCGCCATGTTCGCGATGGTCGCGCGGTCGGGCACGCTCAGCGCATCGATCCCAGGTCCGAAGAACTCGACGAACTTGTCCACCACGCCCCTGGTCCGCAGCATCTGCGTCACGGTGAGAACCAGATCGGTCGCCGTCGCGCCTTCGGGCAGCTTCCCCTTGATGCGGAAGCCGATCACCTCCGGCGCGAGCATGTAGTACGGCTGGCCGAGCATCACGGCCTCGGCCTCGATGCCGCCGACTCCCCATCCCACCACGCCCAGTCCGTTGATCATCGTCGTATGGCTGTCGGTGCCGACGCAGGAGTCGGGATACACCACTTCCTCGCCATCGACGGCCTTGGTCATCACGCCCGGCGAGAGATACTCAAGGTTCACCTGGTGCACGATCCCCGTCGCGGGCGGAACCGCGCGGAAGTTCCGCAGGCTCTGCTGCCCCCACTTCAGGAACTCGTAGCGCTCGCGGTTGCGTTCAAACTCCTTCTCGGAGTTGATCGTGAGCGCGACCTTCGACGCATACGCATCGACCTGCACGCTGTGATCGATCACCAGGTCACACGGCACCAGCGGATTGATCGCCGACGGGTCGCCGCCGAGCTTCTTCATCGCGTCCCGCATCGCCGCCAGGTCCACCACGCACGGCACGCCGGTGAAGTCCTGCAGCACCACCCGGCCCGGCATGAACGGCAGTTCCGTCTTGGACGGGCTCTTCGCGTCCCAGTTCGCCATCCCCGCGACATCATCCGCGGTCACCACGAAGCCGTCCACGTTCCGCAGCATCGCCTCCAGAAGCACCCGCAGCGAGAACGGAAGCCGCGAGATCGGCTTGCCGATCTTCTGCTTCTCCAGCGCGGCGAGGCTGGCATACGTATAGGTCTTGCCGTTGGCGGTCAGGGTGGCGCGGGCGTTGAACGGGTCTGCGTGCGTGGCCATGGTGATGCTCTCCGTGTGCGTGTCTGCATCAACGGTAGCATTCGTCGTCCATGAGTCGAATCAATCAGATTCCCATGAACAATAAACCAGGATTATGAGTCGGTCGGTTCGTCATGCCGCGGCGCGGGCTTCCGCGCCGGTCGATCGATGAACGTCCGCGTCTGGGCGTGAAGCCGCCGCGCCCGGATGTACCAGATCGCAATCCCGATCCCAGTCAAAAAGACCGCGACCATCGACCAGAAGAACCAGTCGATCCCGCTGTCGAATAGGTGCATGCGCGTCGCCCCGGCGATGAGCGAGCCCCCGCCCATCATCAGGCCCATCAACACCTTCGGATCGCGCTGCTTCTTCTTCGGCTGCACATCTCACTGTATCGGCCGGCCGATCGACCCGCTTGGCGACAATCACCGCTGGCGCGAACGCCCCAGACTCAGCAGCTCCCGCTCAAACTCCGCCACCGCCGGGCTCGGCATGCGCCCGCGAGGCCGAACAATCGCCAATGACCGCGACAGCTTCCCGTCGCGGCAGGCCAGCCCCTCCCCATCCTTGAGCGCGAACCGCGAAACAAAGCCGACGCCGATCCCCGCCGCGACCATCTGCTTGATCGATTCGATCGAGCGCAGCTCCATCACGACGTTCAGCGACACGCCCGCCGCCGCGGCGGCACGATCGAGCAGTTCGCGAACAGCCGTCCCGGCCTCAAACGCGACGATCGGCTCAGCCGCGATCTCCGCCCACGTGAACAAACCGGCCGTCGCGACCCGCCCGCCTTCGGATTTCGTGCTCGCTCTCGCGCCCGCCTTCGCGCCACGCTTCAGCCCGATCAACCTTAGCTCATCCTCCACCAGCGGCACCCGCACAAGCTCATCCGTCTCCGGACCCTTCAACGGCAGCGTCACGATCCCCAGATCGAGCTCCCCGCTCGACACCGCCGCGGCGACCGCGCTGCTCCCCGCCTCGCGAACGTAGAAGCGAAGGCCCGGGTGCGCCTTGCGAACCGCTGAGACAACCCGCGGCAGAAGATAACTGGTTGCGGTTGCGCCGCCGCCGATGCGGATGGAGCCGCGCTCCAGGCCCATGACCTCCCGCACCGCCGTCACCGCCGCGTCGGCCCGCCGGACCGCATCCTCCGCATGCACAAGGAACACGCGCCCGGCTTCGGTCAGGTCAATCCCGCGGCCGGTCCGCTCCAGCAGCTCGGTGCCGACCTCCATCTCAAGCTTCCGCACCATCGCCGAGAGCGCCGGCTGGGTGATGCCGAGCTGCCGCGCAGCGCGGGTCATGTGGCGAGCCCGGGCGATCGCGATGAACTGGCGGAGGGTGGTGAGTTCCACTGAATCAGGATATCAGGCGGCACGTTGACTTCGCGGTCGTGGCTGTACCGCGGCACGAACGTACGTGGCCCGCGCCGACGGCTTGGGAACCTGCAGCCCGTCTTCCCGCATCCCCGCGATGTGCATCGAAATCGCTTCCTTGATGAGCTTTTCGACTCGCTTGGCCGTTGAACCGGAGGCGACACAGCCAGGCAGGTCCGGAACATACGCGCTGTAGTTTCGGCCTGCTTTCTCGATCACGATCGCGTATCGCATCACCGCTCCTTCCTCAGGCCCACTTGCTATTTAGAGTTCCTGGCGCGAGGTCATCCGATGGTTTACCCGCAACCGTCACCCCGCCGGGCTTTTCCGGATGCTTGAACTGCCGGTGGCTTCCTCTAACGACAACGAGTCTCCAGCCCTCGTCGTGGAGCCGCTGAATGACCGCTCGGACCTTCATATGCTCAGCATATCCGCAAGAATGCTGCGCGCGATGGCCGCAGATCCCGTGTATCCTCCCCCCATGCCCAGACGGTTCCTGATCCCGCTCGGTTGTTCCTTCGCCATGCTCGCGTGCAGCGCGGCCGCGATGGCCCAGTCCAACGAGCTCCGACTCGACGATGCCGGTCAGTGGGAACAGACCGATGCCCCCGTCCCCGGCACTGTCGGCGCGCTCCTGGCCGATGCCCGACGTGCCCTCGCCGAGGACCGCCCCGGCGCAGCCCGCGTCATCCTCGAGCCCTGGATCAAGGCCAACGAGCGCACCGGCGATCCGCTCCTGCCCGAGGCGCTTCTCCTCCGCGGCGATGCCCTCACCGCTCTGGGAGATGAGTACAACGCGCTCTACGACTACGAGCGCATCATCAAGGAGTTCGCGGCCACCGCGAGCTTCACCACCGCCGTCGAGCGAGAGCTCAACATCGGTGTGAACTACGTCAACGGCGTCAACCGAAAGTTCTTCGGGCTCCGCATTCTCGATGCCGAGGACATCGGCGAGGAACTGCTCATCCGCGTGCAGGAGCGGATGCCCGGCAGCCGAATCGCCGAGCGCGCGGGCATCGAACTGGCGGACTACTACTACCGCACCCGCCAGCTTGCCCTCGCGGCCGAGGCGTACGACCTCTTTGTACAGCTCTATCCACGAAGCCAATACACCGCCAAGGCGATGGAGCGGCGCATCTACGCCACCATCGCACGATACAAGGGTCCTCGATACGACGGCTCTCCTCTTCTTGATTCGCAGGTCCTGATCCGACGCTTCGCTTCGCTGTATCCAGCGCAGGCGCAGGCCGCGGGGCTTGACGATGCCCTCGTCGCGAGGCTCGACGACTCCGCCGCCGATGCGCTGCTGGAGTCCGCCCGGTGGTACCTCAAGAAGAATGATGAGGTGTCCGCTCGCTTCGTCCTCCGCCGCTTGCTGCGCGAGCGTCCCCGTTCCGCCGCCGCTCAGGACGCCTATGTGTTCATGGTGGAACGCAAGTGGATCGAGCCCCCGCAGGATCCCCAGCCCGCGCCAGCCCAGTCCGGGCTCACGCCCACCGATGGTTCTCCCCATCGTGGCACCCCGCTCCGCAAGCCGGCCGCCGAGTCCGACGCCGCAACCGCTGCCGCCGGAACGGAGACCCAGCCATGATACGTGCCGCGACTCCGATCGTTCGCTCCGTCGCCTTGATCCTGTGTGCCGCGATCGCCGCCTGCTCCTCCGACCCTACTCAGGGTTACTCGTTCTCCTCATCGTTCTCGAGTGACATCCGCACCGTTCACGTCCCGATCTTCGACAACCCGACGTTCGCCCGCGGGCTGGAGATCGAACTCACCGACGCGATCATCAAGGAGATTCAGCGCACCACGCCGTGGACAGTGGCCGCTTCGGATTCAGCGCAGACCCAGCTCACCGGCAAGATCAACGATGCCCAGCTCCGTCGGCTCTCCACTGGCCGCGGCTCCGGCCTCGCGCAGGAGCTGTCCTACACGATCACGGTCGAGTTCGAGTGGAAGGATGCCCGCAACGGCAAAGTCCTCGTGGCAAGGAAGGATTTTCGGGCCTCCGACACCTTCGTTCCGACGCAAGGCCTCAACGAGCGGATCGAAACCGGCCAGCACGGGGCCATCCAGCGGCTCGCCCGGGACATCGTGGCCGAACTTCGGTCGAACTGGTAACCAGCGAAGCCTAGCGTTCAATCGCCGATACAACCGTCTGGCCGCCCACCGGGGGCGCAGCCGGGTGTGACTTGACTCGAATCGGCATCCGATCCCCGTCCAGTCGGCGAACGTATGAGTGCCGAGGGCCGCGGCGAAACCGGCCTCTCCGGGGGAGGGATGTCCTGATGAAAGCTTGCGTGAACTTGGACCAAAAATCCTCAAAAAACACCGATTTGTCTCGGATCATCGCTTCCGAGAAGGACCGTCCGACACCCCCACGGCGTGTCCGGGATGACGGCGACAGCAATCGAACGCCCCCCGGTAACGGTGGTGAAGGTGGTCGCGGCGGGAATGGGGGGGGCGGGGGCCCCGGTGGCGGGGGCCGGGGGGGGGGGGGGGGCCCGG
>JAEYUO010000132.1 GCA_023432465.1 Planctomycetota bacterium
CCCTCACGCCGCGCCCGCGTTCGCCCACGCGCCCGCCCCCGCGGCCGCGCCCAGGCAGCTCGGAGCCATCGGCCGCCTGCTCGCCGAGGCGCCCGACAACGCCGTGATCGAGATCGGCCCCGGCATCTACCGCGAGCACCTCCGGATCACCCGGCCCGTCACGCTCATCGGCGTCGGCCGTCCGGTCATCGACGGCGGAGGCAGCGGCGACATCATCGAGATCGCGGCCCCCGATGTCACCTTCAAGGGCTTCACGGTCCGCAACACCGGCATCGACCTCGACAAGGAGAACGCGGCCATCCGCGCCCTCGCCCCCCGTGCTGTCATCGAAGACAACATCCTCGAGGACATCCTTTTCGGCATCGACCTCCGCGAGGCCCCCGGCAGCGTTGTCCGCGCCAACCGCATCGGCGGCAAAGAGCTTGACATCGCCCGCCGCGGCGACGGCCTCCGCCTCTGGCGGGCCGACAACACACTCGTCGAAAACAACCAGATCCACGACGGCCGCGACGCGATCCTCTGGTACTCCAAGGGCGTGACCATCCGCGGCAACACGTCCTACGACTGCCGCTACGGCCTGCACCTCATGTTCAGCGACGAGGTCGCCATCGAGGACAACCGCCTCGAACGCAACTCCGTCGGCATCTACCTCATGTACAGCGCGGGCATCGAACTCCGCCGCAATCTCCTGGTCTCCAATCGCGGACCCAGCGGCTACGGCATCGGCCTCAAGGAAGCCGACCGCTTCGTCGTCGTCGACAACATCATCAGCGGCAACCGCGTCGGCATCTACATCGACGGATCCCCCTTCACAGCCAAGCAGCCCGGCACCTTCACCCGCAACACCCTCGCCTGCAACGACATCGGCCTCACGTTCCTCCCCTCCGCTCGCAACAACGAGTTCGTTGACAACAACTTCATCGACAACATCGAGCAGGTCTCCGTCGCCGGCCGCGGAAACCTCAGCGCCAACCGCTTCTGGATCGAAGACCGCGGCAACTTCTGGAGCGACTACACCGGCTACGACCAGAACCAGGACGGCATCGGCGACTTCGTGCACGAGTCGCAGACCCTCTTCGAGAACATGATGGACAAGGAGCCCCGCCTCCGCCTCTTCCTGTTCAGCCCCGCGCAGCAGGCCATCGAGTTCGTCGGCCGCGCTGTCCCAGCGGTCAGGCCCGAAGCCAAGTTCATCGACGAGGTCCCCCTCATGCGCCCCGTCGTCATCGGCCGAACCATGCCGCCGGCCCCCGGCTCGCTCGCGCGGCTCGCGGCCACCGGGTTCGTCCTGCTCGTCCTCGGCGGCGCGGTTCTCGCGGCAGCAAATCCCCGTTCGCTCCGATCTCGTCCCACTTCACACCGACCCACCGCTGGAGGTGCATCATGATCCGCATCGATTCCGTCACCAAGCGATTCGGCCGCGCTGCCGCCGTTGACGGCGTGTCGATCGACATCCCCGCCGGCGACAGCGTCGCCCTCTGGGGCGTGAACGGCGCGGGCAAGACGACCCTCATCCGCTGCGTGCTCGGCCTCCTCCGCTTCTCCGGCAGCATCCAGGTCGGCGGCCACGATGTCCGCCGCCATGGCAAGCACGCACGCATGCTCATCGGCTATGTGCCCCAGGAGCTGGGCTTCTACGACGACCTCGGCGTCGCCGAGGCCGTCCGCTACTTCGCGCGGCTCAAGGGCCTCTCCGTCTCATCTACCGATGACGTCCTCACAACCGTCGGCCTCTCCGCCCATGCCGGCAAGCGCATCCGCGAGCTCTCCGGCGGCATGAAGCAGCGCCTCGCGCTCGCGATCGCCATGCTCGGCGATCCCCCCGTGCTCGTGCTCGATGAGGTCACCGCCAGCCTCGATGCATGCGGCCGCGAAGAGTTCGTCTCCCTCCTCGCACGCCTGTCCGGCTCCGGACGCACCATGCTCTTCGCCTCGCACCGTGTCGAGGAAGTGGCCACGCTCGCGCAGCGGGTCATCGTCCTCGAAAGCGGCAAAGTCCGAAGCCAGACCCCCGCATCCGACTTCGCCGCCAGCCTCGGCTACGGCTCCGTTCTCCACCTCACCATGCGGGCCGATGTCCGCGGCGAGGCCATGCAGTTGCTCTCGGCCAGCGGCTTCTCTCCCCGCCTCAACGGCGTGGGCATCCTTGTCCCCGTCCCCAGAGAGCAGAAGGCCGCGCCCTTCCGTGTCTTGGCCGATGCCCGCATCTCCATCGACGACTTCGAGCTCATCACCGATGCCGCGATCCTCGCCGCCGGTGCGCACAAGGAGCCCCACTCATGACCTCTCTCCCCTCCACCATCCGCCTCGGCATCACCGCCAGCCGCCCCCCGGCGATGCTCCGCAACATCCTCACCATCGCGCAGCGCGAACTGCGCGATGCCGTCCGCAGCCGGTGGTTCCTGCTCTACACCCTTGCCTTCGCCGCCCTCGGCCTGGGGATCTCCTACGTCTCGGCCCTGGGCTCCGGTGGCGCGGGGCTCTCGGGCTTCGGACGCACCACCGCCGGGCTCGTCAACCTCGTGCTCCTGGTCGTCCCCCTCATGGCCCTTACCGCCGGCGCGGGCTCCGTTGCCTCCGATCGCGAACGCGGCATGCTCGCCTACCTGCTCGCCCAGCCCGTCTCACGCATCGAGGTCCTGCTCGGCAAGTACCTCGGCCTGGGCGCGGCTCTGCTTGCCTGCCTCTGCCTGGGTATCGGCGCCTGCGCCCTCATCCTCGCCTGGAAGGGTGAGGCGACGCGCCCGGCAAGCATGCTCTGGCTCGTCGGCCTCTCCTTCGGCCTCGCCATGGGAATGCTCAGCCTCGGCATGCTCGTCTCCGTCATGGCCCGCAAAGCCTCCGTCGCCGTCGGAACCGCCATCTTCCTCTGGCTCACGCTCGTCTTCGTCACCGATCTCGGCCTCATGGCCGGTGCGCTCGCGTTCCGCCTGCGCATCGAAACCCTCTTCGCCCTCAGCATCATCAACCCTCTCCAGGTCTTCAAGTTCTGGTCGCTCCATTCCGCCGATGCAACCCTCGACGTCCTCGGGCCCGCGGGGCTCTACGCCGTTGACACCTTCGGCAATCGAATCTCCTGGCTCTTCGCCGGCGCGATGTCCGCGTGGATCATCACCCCTCTCGCCCTGGCGATCGCCATCTTCTCCAGGAGGGCCCCGATATGACACTCACCGACTGCACCGCGATCACCCTCCTCGCCGCCGCCGCCGCCGCGAGCACGCTCGCCGGCTGCGAGAACCGCGTCGAATCCGGCCCGCCCGACCTCCGCTTCGGGCGCGACGAATGCGCCGAATGCAAGATGAGCATCGTCGATGAAAAGTCCGCCGCGGCCGCCCGCGTACAGACTCCCCACGGCCCCGATGTCCTGCTCTTCGACGATTTGGGCTGCCTGCTCGATCTCGAGCGCTGGGCCGAGCGGCCGGGCGTGGTCGTGACCGAACGCTGGACACGCGACTACGGCTCGCGCCAGTGGACCCGCGCCGAGACCGCGACCTACGTCTTCAGCGAGAAGATCCTTACCCCAATGGGGTCCTGGATCGCCGCCTACGCAGCGCCCGATGCCGCCGCCGCGACTCACCGCGATGCCGGCGGAGACCTGCTCACCTACGACCAGCTCGTCACACGCCGCGGGGCATGGATGGAGGAGCGATACGGCAAGCGCCAGCCGTGAACGGCCTCGCAACCGGCGATCCGCCCGCGACAACGGTCACGGGCCCGCCCAAGGAGACACCATGTTCTCACAGACAGTCGAGTACGCCCTGCGCGCCATGACATTCCTGGGCTCTCGGCCCGGCCACGCCACCACGACCGAAGTCATCGCCCGCCAGACACAGGTCCCCGCGGGCTACCTCGCCAAGGTCATGCGCGACCTCGTCGTCGCCCAGCTCGTCACCTCGCAGCGCGGGCCCAACGGCGGCTTCGTCCTCGCCCGCTCGCCCGATCACATCACCGTCCTGCAGATCGTCAACGCCGTTGACCCGATCCAGCGCATCCGCTCCTGCCCCGCGGGCAACCCCTTCCACGTGAAGCTCTGCTCCCTGCACTCTCGCCTCGACAACGCCATGGCGATGATCGAGGCCGAACTGCGGGCCACAACGCTCGCGCAGGTTGTCTCCGACCAATCCGGCGGCGGACTGTGCGAGCACCTCCGGCCCGATGCCCCCGCCGCGGGGTCGATCGACGCCGCCTAGTTCTTCGGCCCCATGTACGGCTTCTTCGCTGGCGGGGTCGGCACCTCCGCCGCCTTCGCCGCCGCGCCGGGAACCTGCGTAAAGACGTCCGCGATCCCCTGCCGTGCAAAGTCGATCGCCTCGCCGAGAATCCTCGCCGTCTCCTGCGGCGCGTGGAACCCCATCGAGTTCTCCGCCGACACGAAGTCCAGCCGCCACTGCGCCCGCCGGTGGAGGTTGCGGGCATCCGCCAGCGTCTCGTCCGATGCCCCAAGCTCTCCCGCCGCCTTGATCGCCTGGATCAGCTCAAACACCGCGACCTCCCCGCGCCGCAGCAGGTTCGCCGTCCGGTCCTGGATCGACTCCACCCGGCCCTGGATCTCTTCCTCGGTGTAGTTGTGGCACGTCTGGCACGCCCGCGCAATGTTGAGCATCGGGCTGCGGATGTGGTGATCGCTGACCTTGATCGCGCCCTCCCGCTTATACGGCATGTGGCAATCGGCGCACGACACCCCGCTCCGCGCGTGGATCCCCTGGCTCCACATCTCAAACTCCGGGTGCTGCGCCTTCAGCGCGCTCGCCCCCGAATCCGCGTGCTTCCAGTCCGTCCAGCCCACCTCGTCGTAGTACGCCTCGATCTGCTCGACCTTCAGGCCCTTGTGCCACGGATAGGTGACCAGCTTCTTGTCCCCCGCGAAGTAATACTCCACGTGGCACTGCCCGCACGCCATGCTCCGCATCTCCTGGCGCGTGGCGTCGATGTTGGGGTCATACTCACGCGACCGCGGGCCCGTCCGCCAACGCTCGATGCTCGGCAGGTGCGGCACCGGGGCATCCGACTTCGCAAGCGCGCGGATGCCCGTGATGAACCCCGGCCGCGTCACGCGCAGCGCAAGCGTGTCCGGGTCGTGGCAATCTACGCACGACACCGGATGCTCGACCAGCTTGGTCGCATCGCCGTACGGCATCGCGCAGACTTCCTCGAACCCCTTGAACAGCTGCGCATACCCCGTCTCGCTCGTCAGCGGATCATCAATCGCCCCGGGTGCGCCCGCCTTCAGCCCCGCCTCCCGGTACGCCACCGTGTTGCTCGCGTGACACTGCAGGCACGCCCCGGGCTGCTCGCGAAGCAGAACCCGCTCGGTCTCGCGCTGGTCGCTCAGCATGTACGCGTGCCCGCGCTCCTCGCGATAGTCGATCGAGAACGCATACCCGTTAAACAGCGTCCTCCACACCGGCAGCTCATCCAGATGCTGGAACGCCTCGCTCCCCCCGTGCCGCGTCCGCTCCGTGTCCACCGTCCGGATGTACCCGTCATACTGACGCGGGTAGTTCTTCCCCCACTGCGCCGGGTCCACCGTCGTCTCGTCGATGTCCACCACGCGGAAGACCGTCTCCCTCGCCTCGCGCTTCCGCTGCGCGATGTTGTCGCGAAGCATCATCGCGCCGACCGTCCCCGCCGCCGCCACAACCGCCACCGCACCATACGCCATCCAGTTCTTGCCCATCACCTATCTCCGTGGACCGTGACCAATGCCCGCGTGGCAGTGCACGCAGTTGTACGGTTCGTGATCGCCCATGTGCGCCGAGATCTGGCTCACCGCTTCCTCGTGACACCGCACGCAGTTGTTCTGCACGACCGCCAGGCTCGAATCCTTGATCTGGATCGGCTCGTGAAAATCCTGAAACGTGAACCCCTTGCTGTGGCGGAAGCCGTGCTCGGCCTTCACCCAGTACTTCCCCAGGAAATCGACCGGCACATGACAGTCGTTGCACGTCGCCGCCGCGTGGTGCGAGCCCTTCTGCCAGCTGTCATGCTGCTCCCGCATGATGTGGCAGTTCACGCACGCCGCCGGATCGTTCGACAGATAGCTCGTGCCCTCCGCATAGTCGAACGTGCTCGCCGACACGCCGATGAACACCCCGACCAGCGCAGCCAGAAGGGCCCCCGCCATCCCGATCTCCGCGAACCCCTTGGCCGTGGGCATCATCAGCATCCTTCATCCTCTTCATATCGCGGCCTCGAAAGCGGCAGCCTACCGCGCCCGACCGAGTTTCGCCAGTCGATCACCGGTTCTCCACGAACCCGCCCCCGCCCAGCCCCCTCACCGCCCCGTCCAGCGC
>JAEYUO010000019.1 GCA_023432465.1 Planctomycetota bacterium
TTGGTTTTGGCCTGCGCTGCGGGGGGGCCATTACTTCGAAGTGTACTGGCCGCGGCCGACGCGCTTCAACATGGTGCCGTGGTTGATGAGGGTCTGGTTGACGATGGTGCGGAAGGACGGGGAAGTGGTCTTGTAGCCGGCATCCTGGACCTTCTGTGCGGCGTCGGTGACCGACATGGTCTTGCCCTTGAGGAGGTTGTGAAGGGCCTCGGCGAGGCTGTGCTCGTTCTTGGCGCGTCGGCGACCGGAGATCATTCCGCCGCGACGGCCGCTGACTTCGCCGCCGGCATCGGCGATCTGCCGCTCGAGCTTGGTGAGCTTGGTGAGCAGGCGATTGCGGGCCTTGACGAGCTTGGAGACCGTGCGCTGTCGGCGCGAGATCTCGGCCTGGAGATCTGAGACAGAGAGTCGTCCGAGCGAAGCAGTGCGAGCCATTTCCGATCCTTTCGATTGTCGTTGCAACGGCTACTTCCACACATCTGTGGAAAAACGCCGAAATTTCCACACATCTGAGGAGACATGTTAGAGAGAATGATGGTAGAGACGAAGTTTGTTGCGTGCAAACGTGCGAATGGCTGTTGAAAACAGCAACTGTTCGGTCTCCGTCAGTTGGGAGATTCACCATTTGAAGAACGGTAGAGCCGCACATCCATCTGCGGGAAGGGGATGTTGATTCCGGCGGCTTCGAGGTGCTTCTTCACAGCTTCGGTGACGGCCTGTCTGCGGTTGATCCACTCGGTGGGAGGGCACCATGCGCTCACTCGCCAGTTGACGCTGGAGGCGCCGAGTTCATTGAGAACGACATCGGGGGCGGGGTCCTGGAGGAGACCATCGACGGAGCGGACGGCGGCGAGGAGGACTTGTCGCGTCTTGACGGTATCGGCGGCGTATTCGACGCCGACGAGGACATCGAGGCGTCGGCGCGGATTGTGGGTGAAGTTCTCAATGGTTGCGCCGAAGACCTGGCTGTTGGGCATGATGATGCGGCGGAAGTCGGGCCCGTTGAGCTTGAGGTTGAAGAGTTCGATCTCGTAGACGGTGCCGCTGACGGAGCCGATCTGGATGAAGTCGCCGACCTTGAAGGGACGCAGGAGGAGGAGCATGACTCCGGCGGCGAGGTTGGAGAGGCTGCCCTGGAGCGCGAGACCGATGGCCAGGCCCGCAGCTCCGACGAGCGCGGCGAGGCTGGTGGTGTTGACGCCGAAGACCCCGAGGCAGATGACCAGACCCATGATGAGCGCGATCCAGCGGACGAGGTTGCCGAGGAAGCGAGCGAAGGTCTGGTCGATGCGTGGGCGGTTGAGCGCGCGGTGGACGGCGATGCGGAGCCAGGAGGCGATGATCCAGGTGATTATGAGGACGACGATCGCGCCGAGGATCTTGAGTCCCCAGTCGAGGGCGAGCTGGCGGAGGACCTCGGTGAGCCAGGCGGGGTCGTAGATGGCCAGGGGCTTGGGCGGACCCTGCTCGGGCGAGGGTTGATCGGTCGAGGACTGCATGGCGAGCAGGAGCGACGACAGCGGCATGGGTGTCTCCTCGGATCGAGGGAAGCGTATGGGTGCGGGCGGGAATCTTCGAGCGGGGCCGCAGCGGAGCGCGGTCAGTCCTGCATGCCCCAGATGTGGCGCAGCGCGGCGAGCATGCGATCGATGGTGGCCTTGTCGAGGCCGCGATGCTCCATGACGGTGCGGGCAAGGGCGATGCCGGCCTCGCCTTCCTCGAAGATGACTTTGTTTGCGCCGGCGGCGAGAAGGACCTGTCGCTCGCCGAGGTAGCGAGCGCGAACGGTGATCTGGACTTCGGCGTTGAGTTCGCGGGCCGCGCGAACGACGGGGGCGCGGCTGGAAGAGTGGGGGAGCGTGACGACGAAGTGGACTGCGCGGCGGACGCCGGCCTTGTCGAGGACTTCTGCGAGGGAGGCATCGCCGTAGATCGCGCTGTGCCCGGAGCGGATGAGCGCTTCGACGGTGGTGAGGTTCATCTCGATGATGACGGTGTGGAAGCCGGCATCTCGGAGGAGGGCATCGACGACGCGGCCGACGGGGCCGTGGCCGACGATGACGGCGATGGGTTTGTGCACGGCGGCGATGATGGGTTGGGCGGAGGCGTTGAGAGCGTGTGCGCGTCGTTCGGAGCGGGCGTTGAGCATCCGCCAGAGTCCGGGCCGCTTGCGGAGCACGGACTCAATGGGATCGAGCAGGCGGAAGATGAGCGGGTTGAGAGTGATGGAGATCATGGCGGCGGCGACGAGCACCTGCTGGCCCTCTTCGGGGAGGAGGTTGTGCTTGGTCGCGACGTGGCCGAGGATGAAGGAGAACTCACCGATCTGCGCCAGGCCTATGGCGACGGTGAGCGCGGTGCGGACGGGATAGCCCAGGACCGCGACGATGACGAGCGCGGCGAGGGGCTTGGCGACCAGGACGATGCCAAGGCCGGCGGCGACGAGGAGAGGGTCGGTGAAGAGGAAGGAGGGGTCGAAGAGCATGCCGACGGAAACGAAGAAGAGGACGGAGAAGGCGTCGCGCATGGGGAGGGCATCGGCCGCGGCCTGATGGCTGACGGGGGACTGGGCGACGACCATTCCGGCGAGGAAGGCTCCGAGCGCGACGGAGGCATCGAAGAGGGTGGCGGAGCCGACAGCGATGGCGACGGAGAGGACCAGGACGGTGAGGGTGAAGAGCTCGCGGGAGCGGAGCTTGGCGACCTGCGCGAGGATCCATGGGACGACTTTGGAACCGGCGAGGAGGACGATGGCGACGAGGGCGATGAGCTTGAGGACGGCCCAGCCGATGGAGACGAGGATGGGCGGGCGTTCGGCGGGATCCGCGGCGATGTCGGTGGAGGCGAGAACGGCGGAGGCGGCATCCGTGCTGACGACGACTTGATCCATGGCGAGCATGGGCACGAGCACGAGCGCGAGAACGGTGAAGATGTCCTCGACGATGAGCCACCCGACGGCGGCGTGGCCGTGCGGGGTGTTGAGCATGTCGCGGTCCATGAGGACGCGGAGGAGGACGACGGTGCTGGCGACGGCCATGGCCATTCCGAGGACCATGCCGGCGCGGAGTGGCCAGCCGAAGTAGTGGAAGACGAGCATGCCGAGCAGGGTGGCGACGAGGCTCTGGCCGACGGCGCCGGGGATCGCGATGCCCTTGACGGCGAGGAGGTCCTTGAGGTGGAAGTGGAGACCGACGCCGAACATGAGGAGGATGACTCCGACCTCGGCGAGCTGCTGGGCGAGGTCGACATCGCCCTTGAAGCCCGGGGTGTAGGGGCCGATGACGACGCCGGCGAGGAGGTAGCCGACGATGGGGGAGAGACCGACCCGTTGGGTGATCAGCCCGAGGACCCACGCCGCGGCGAATCCTGCGGCGATGGTGTTGAGGAGGGGGAGATCGTGCATGGGGAGGAGCGTACCCGGAGCGGGGCGGCAGGCTACTACGATCGGCCATGCCCTTTGCCACTGTTCCTGAGATTCTGGACGATATCCGTGCGGGTCGGATGGTCATTTTGACTGATGATGAGAAGCGCGAGAACGAGGGGGACCTTGTGATCGCGGCGGAGCACGTGACGCCGGAATCGGTGACGTTCATGCTGACGGTGGCGCGGGGGTATCTGTGCCTGTCGATGACGGAGGCGGATTGCGACCGTCTGGAGCTGACGCCGCAGGCGGCGGTGAACACGACGGTGCGGGGCACGGCGTTTACGGTGTCGATCGACGGGCATCCGAAGCACGGGTTCACCACGGGGGTTTCGGCGAAGGAGCGGGCGCGATGCATCCGCATGGCGATCGACCCGCAGTACCGGGTGGATGACTTTGTGCGTCCGGGGCACATCAACCCGCTGCGGTCGCGCGATGGGGGCGTGCTGGTGCGGACGGGTCAGACGGAGGGGTCAGTCGATCTGTGCCGGCTTGCGGGGCTGTACCCCGCGGCGGCGATCATCGAGATCATGCGGGATGATGGGGAGATGGCGCGGCTGCCGGACCTTGAGAAGCTGGCGGCGCGGCACGGGCTGAAGATGTGCTCGGTGGCGCAGCTGATCGAGCATCGGCTGGCGCGGGAGTCGCTGGTGAAGCGGCTGGAGCCGGTGAGCGGGACTGCGCTGCGGTCGCGGCTGGGGGAGTATCGGCTTTTTGCGTTCGAGTCGCTGGTTGATCCGATGCCACATGTCGCATTGTGCGTGGGAGATGTCGGCGCGCCGGGCGTGAGCATCGATGAGCCGACGCTGGTGCGTGTGCACAGGCGGGATGTGCTGGGGGATATCTTCCTGGATCTGGATTCATCGCCGGAGGGGGCGACGGGGGAGACGCTGCACGCGTCGATGCGGGCGATTCAACAGGCGGGGCGGGGCGTGGTGGTGTATCTGCGGCCGGGCGGGGTTGACACGGTTGATGCGCGGCTGACGCAGCGGCTGAGCGCGGTGCGGACCAAGCGGCGGGAGGATGCGGATGACCCGAACCTGACCGCGCCGGGGAACAGCGTGCCCAGCGCGGTGCGGGAGATCGGTGTGGGGAGCCAGATCCTGAGGGACCTGGGGCTGAGCAAGCTGCGGCTGCTGACGAACCACAACACGGACTGGCCTGGGCTGGAGGCGTATGGGCTGGAGGTTGTGGAGCGGGTGCCGATCGTGCGGTAGGGGCGGATGGTTATTCGGGCCGCGGGGCGCTGGCGGGGGGGTGTGCGGGCTGTGGCGGCTGTGTGGGGCGGGGGGCGGGCGCGGGCGTAGTGGTCTTGGGGAACGCGGGTTTGGCTCGCACCGGCGGGCTGTGGATCGCATGTTTGGGCTTGAAGCGGGAATGCGGACGCGGACGGCATCCAAAGGGGATGCCGCCCGGGCCCGTCGCCGCTTCGCAAGGAAGCCCAGCATGAATACCAGGAAGATGATGAAGGTCGGTGCTGTTTCGGCGGCGGCGGTATGCGCGGCGGCCGGCTCGGCGAGCGCGGACATGGTCATGGCGCGCGGTTCGAGCAGTTCGGGCCTCGACGCGACGGTGATGTTTCAGGCGGTGGGGTCGGATCTGTACATCACGCTGAAGAACACCTCGTTGTCGGACGTGCTGGTGCCGTCGGATCTTCTGACGGGCGTGTTCTTTGATATCACGGGCGACTCGCTCGAGCTGGCTGCGCAGGGCGCGGTGCTTGATGCCGAGTCGATCGTGCGATGGGGCTCATCGGAGCCCGACGGAAGCGTGGGCGGGGAGTGGGCGTTCCGCGGCGGGCTGTCGGGCGCGCCGGGCGGCGCGGCGTACGGCATCTCCACGGCGGGGTTCGGGCTGTTCGGCCCGCACGATTCGTTCCCGGGCGCGAACCTTGACGGGCAGAACGGGCCGCAGGGGATGAACTACGGACTGTTGTCGCTGGGGGATGACCCGCTGACGGGGAATGCGCCGGTGACGGGCGGTAATGCGCTGATTCAATCGGGCGTGGTGTTCCACCTCTCGGGCCTGCCCGCGGGCTTTGACCCTGGGCGGATCGCCAACGTGTCGGTGCAGTACGGCACATCGCTGTCGCAGCCGTCGTTCGTGACGCCGATTACGTCGGTGCCTGCGCCTGGCGGGCTCGTGGCGATGGCGATCGGCGGCGCGCGGGTGGCGCGCCGCCGGCGGCGGGCCTAAGCCGGGCGGACGAGTTGCGGCATCAGCGGCGGCGGCGGAGGGCGACGAGCCCGGCGATGCCGAGCAGCGATGCCGCGCCCGGCGCGGGGATCTGGAAGTAGCCGTTGTAGACGTGGTTGCGGATCTCGGCGTTCTGGGCCGAGATGCTGTTGACGGCGACTGCGCCGTTCATTCCGCCGCCGGAGAGGACGAGGTCCGCGAAGGGGGCGATGACCGCGCCGTTGAAGCTGTTGTTTACCAGCAGCGAGGTGGCATCGGGCATGTTCCAGAGGATGCGCGAGGAGTTGGCCTGGTTGAATCCGCCCATGATGTTCGGCGGGGCGATGAGGTCGACCACGCCGGCGGCGGAGGTGACGTTGATGATGACGCTGTCGGCGGAGCCGAAGTTGAGGTTGAGGCCGCCGAGCGACTGGATGGCCGCGGCGGAGATGTTGTAGATCGCGACGTTCTGGCCGCCGAGCAGGACCGGGGAGGCGTTCATGTTGCCGCCGCCATCGACCGTGCCGTTGGCCGGGAGCGAGGCGAGGTAGGCGCTGGCGAGCTCAAGCTGGGAGAAGATGGAGCTGACGCTCGTGGCGACGGAGGCGTCGTTGATGAGGACACCGCCGTTGATGTTGAGCGTGCCGGAGTTGGCCCCGCCGAGGCGGAGGTTGCCGCCGTTGTTCACCTGGATGTTGCCCGAGAGGACATTGCCGCCGATGGCGAGGCCGTCGCCGCTGAGAGCGGTGACACCCTGGACGGCGTAGTTGGAAGTGCCCGAGAGATTGCCGCCGATGATCGCGCTGCCATCGACTTCCGATGAGCTGGTGACGTTCGTGCGGACGATGAGATTCCACTCGGACAAGGCATTGGTGCCGGCGAGTGCGGGGGTGGCGATCACGGCGGCGGCGAGTGCGCCGCGGGTCAGGACATTACGCATGGGGGAACTCTCCTCGAAGTCTGTGGCCGCGGACCTTCCGGGTCGGGCCGGGTCTCTCTGGCGGTACTCTACGGATGTGGCGTCAAACGGCTACATGGAACCGGGGATTTTTGGAAGACTTTGCGCGATTCTGGCGCGGGGCCGGCGATGCGCGGCGAGGCTGCGTGAAGATGGGCAAGCTGGGAGGAGTTGTTGATGGCGCGAGGCGAGCCGCTGGATCGAGCCGCGGGAGCGCGCGCCGAGCGCGACGGTTATGGGGCCGGCGCTGCCTTGAGCGCGGTGGCGCGGGCCGGCTGAGATTGCCGGGATGCGGTCAAGGTGGATGGAGTCGGGGTCGATCCTTGGATGGGCCTGCCCACGGTTTGCATTCCGCAGCCAGTTGCGCTCGGTGGAAGAGGGAACTGGCGAATCGGGCCGCGCGAGGTGATTCCGCATGCGAAGAGCGTTCACACTCGTCGAGCTGATCGTGGTCATCGTGGTGCTGGCGATTCTGTCGGGTGTCGCGATCGTGCGGTACTACGACTATGGCGAGAAGGCCAAGCAGTCGGCGGACATGGGCTCGCTCGGGGCGATCAACGAGGCTCTGAATCAGCAGTATCTGGTGCACCGGCTGCACGATGCTCCGGAGGCGCAGTGGGTGACGCAGCCAGCGCACGTTGCTCCTGCGCTGCAGTTCGATGCGCTGCCCAACGGCATCACGATTGACGATGCGCAGTTTGTTGATCAGCGCGGCAACCGGTACGACCTGATCCCCGAGACGGCGACATCGCCGGCGCGGATTGCGATCGCCGGCATTGTCGCCTCGGGCACGCCGGGCGCGCCGGCATCCGGCGGCGCGGGTGGAAGCGGCGGCGGTGGAGGCGGCACGGGCGGGGGAACAACGGGCGGGGCGGCGGCGATGCCCGCGGCGATGATTCCCGTGCTTCTGGGGCCGATCCTGCTTCTGCGGCCACGGCGGCAGGGCGCGGAGTCGCAGCCGTGATGATTGCGCGTGCGCCCGTGACGCTGGCTGTCGCTGTGGCGGCGGTGAGCTTCTCCGTGTTGCTCGGCGAATCACGAATCGCCGCTGAGTTCTGGCTGAGCTGGCTTGTGCACACGGAGCTGACGCACCTGTTGAGCGATGTGATCCCGTGGTTGATCGTGGGGCTGTGGCTGGAGCCGCGGTGCGGATCGGCGCGGTGGGGTGTGTGGACTGCGCTGGCGGTGATGATGACAGGCGCTCTGCACGGCGTGGTGTATCCGGCGCAGGGGGCGGTATTCGGATTGAGCGCGGTGGTCTATGCCGTCGCGTTTGCGGGGCTGGTCTCGTGGCGTGGCGGCGTGGCGAGCGATCCGCGGCGGTGGGCGGCGCTTCTGCTCCTGTCGGTGGTCCTCGTTGATGAGGTGCTGCACGGGGCTTCGGCGTGGCGGGCAATGGTCGCCGAGAGCGGCCGCGGGATTCGATTCGTGGCGATGGATCGAATCGAGACGACGCCGTTGCTGCATGGCGCGGCGGCGGTACTTGGCGCGATTGTCGGCGTAGGCGCTATCTGGGCAAGCGGTGCCGAGAAGGGGCGCGGCGAGAGGAAGGGTCGGGGTCCGCGCCCGGTTCTGGATGTTGATCGCGCGGTCGGATGCGGCCCGCGGCGGCATCCTGCTTCAGTCGCTCGATGCCGTCGAGAATCTCAAGAAAGCGCTCGCCAAACGGCGTGAAGATGTACTCGACGCGCGGCGGAATCTGCGGGTACACGCGTTTATCAAGAATGCCGAATCGGAGCATCTTGCTGAGTCGCTCGTTGAGCACCTTCGGTGTCAGCCCGTCGGTCGATCGGACCAGTGCGCCCGGTCGGCAAACGCCCGAGCGAATCTGTGCGAGCACGTGCATGGACCATTTGCACCCGACGATCGACTCGACCATCGCGCCGACATCCGGGGCCGCGGCACTTGCGGCTGCGGACGGGACAGCGGCGGCCGGCGGAGTTGGGGCGAGTTTCCTTCGCGCGGCGGTCATCGAGCACAAGGGTAGGGCGATCGTGGTGTGAATCGGCCGCGGTTCGCCGCGGCGGAGTGCGCCGGATTTGCCCGCGGAGATCGCGAGATGTCATGTTCTACCAAAAAGTGCCTACCCCACCCGCCGGTGCGGGGTTGTTCCGAGAGATCGGCGGGCAAGCATGCCATGTCCGGGCACACGCCGTGACCGGGAACATACAAGGAGATCGGCATGAAGTCTGAAGCGACGTTCTATCACGCAGGCTGCCCGGTATGCACCGCGGCGGAGCAGATGGTTGCGAACGCGATTGACCGATCGCGGTTCGATGTGAAGGTGGTCCACCTGGGTCAGGACAAGGGGCGGATCGCGGAAGCTGAGAAGGCGGGTGTCAAGAGCGTGCCCGCACTTGTGCTGGAGGGCAAGCCGTACCATATCAACTTTGGCGCGGCGATGTCGGACTTGAAGTGAACCCGGCCGGGTCGATGGCGCGGGTGTGTGCCGGGGCCTCACCATCTCAGGGGAGGCTCCGGCACAATGGGTTGTTGCGCCGACTCGCGGTCACATGGTGCCCCCGTGCGTGCCGATAAGCCGGGTATGGAAGCAGCACTCTCGGCGATCACGCAGGCGTCGTACCAGTCGCAGGTGTCCTACGCGGTCGCCGCCAAGGCGATGGACGCGATGCGTCAGGAGGGCGGAGCTGCGCTCGCGCTGCTGCAGGGCGCTGCGCAGGTGCAGTCGCAGGCGGTTGCTCGTGCGGATGCAGGGATGGCGGCGGCGGTTGAAGAGCTGTCGAAGCTGACCGATGAGAACGGCCGGCTGGATGTCACGGCGTGATCTCGCCCGAGGGGCACTCGGATAACTGAAACGAGACGTGTGAGGGCGCGATGGGGAGCTCCGTGTGCTTCGTCACGTCCGAGAAGAACCGCCTCGGAGCGTGTTGATGCGGTGTGCACTGCTAGTCGGCGGCGGCGCAGCCGCTGGGCGCGTTTGGGATTACCTGGCTTGAACCGGGTTGTTTGGCGAGCTGCTCGCTCGGGCAGCAGGGTGGTGTAGATTTGCGTGTTGCCGGCGGAGACCGGGCCACCAGACGCCGGGACAAGGCGCCACGTTCAGGAACAGACACACAGCCGCCGTCGCAGCCGCAAGGGCTGCGCGGGGGGAATCGTGTCGCACCCATGGAGATCAGATATGAAGAAGACTCTTGCTTGCATTGCCGGCGGTTTGGTGGCGTTTGTCGCGGCGGGCACTGCTTCCGCGGGGCCGCTGGATCTGGAGATCAGCAAGCCGTACATGGTGTACAACTCCACGGGCGTGACGACGTACGACGCTTCGACGGACGTGTTCAGCTCGAGCGCGACGCTGATCGCCGCACAGTATGACGGCATCGTCATCCTGATCCCGATCGGTCAGGCGACGATCGACATGCGGTTCAAGGTGCGTTCGAACGGCCGCCTGAACGGCGGCGTCTCGGGGCATGATCTGGTGATGGAAGGCGAGATCGACGTCGATGGCGACGGGGTTCCTGAGTACACCGGCACGCTGCTGACGGGCGAGGTGCGGTCGTTTGCGTTCCTGGAGGCGGGGTCGACCGACGAGTTCGATGTGGAGTTCGATGTAACCGGCGGCTCGATGGCGGGCATCTTCGGCAAGCGGATCGGCATCAATCACAGCGTCGAGAACTCAACGTTCAACGACTCATTCTGCTACAGCTGGATGGGCGGCGGCAAGGGCACGGTCGGGAATCAGCCCGGCGAGGAGTGCCCGAAAGAGCCCAAGGACTGGAAACGTGATTGCGACTGGCCGGTCGAGCGGCTGAGCATCGGCGGCGTGTCGTACAACAGGAATCAGCTCCGCAACCTGCTCGACGGGAAGTGGCCCAACGGCGGCTGGGCGAACGGCGATGCCGCCGTCGAACTGGCCGAGTACCTGATCGCAGCGAAGCTCAGCAACCTCGACGGCGCGGTGATGGATGACGAGACCGCCGAGGCGATGGTGCTGGCGGATGCGTTCCTCGCCGCATTCCCGATCGGGACAGACCTGAGCGGAGATGAGGCCGATCTGGCTGCGGCGCTGAGCGAGGCTCTGGCGATGTACATCGAGGAGTCGGATTGCGGCAAGGGCAAGGACTGCGGCTGGGGCGGCAAGGGTGGGAAGGGCGGCAAGGGCGGCCATGGTGGCGGCAAGGGCGGGAAGGGTGGCAAAGACGACTGCCGCCGGTACCGCGACCACTGCGGTTGGGGCGGCAAGGGCGGCTACGGTGGAGGAAGCAAGGGTGGTAAGGGTGGCAGCAAGGGGGGCCGTCGCTGCTGAGTCGTACTCCGGTTACCACAAAGAACATGAATCAAGGCGGGCGCACCAGCTTGGTGCGTCCGCTTTTTTCGCTGGCTGGCGGCGAGAGCGTGCGATGTGAAGATGGAGAACAGGGGAGAGCCTGGGAAGTCGTTGCCGCTGCGAATGCGGGACGGCTGGTCCGCTAACACCAGCAATCATGCAGTGAGCGGGAGAATCACCGCGCTGCGGTCTTGCATTCTGCGCCTCGGGAAGTAGCATGAGGACATGCTTCGGCGGGCCGGGAGGTCCTGTCGCAGCCAAGGAGAGAGAGACCATGATTGCATCGCGGGCTGTTGCCCTGTGTGTTGTTGTCGGCGCTTCGGGCGCGGCCGTTGCGGCTCCGCTGAACCTGACGCTCGACCGTCCAGACATTTCATCGTTCTTCATCAGCGCGAGCTACAACGCCGCGACGGACACGTTGACAGCGACCGGAACCGCCGCGGCGATTGATTTCGACGGCATCGCGCCGCCGGATTTCAACATCGTCGGCGGCACCTTCTCACTGTCGGCGGTCATTGATGCCTCCGGCAACATGTCGAGCGGCACACTGACGATCGGTGGGAGCGTCGGCGCGTTGGGCGCGACATCGCCCCTGCTGATTGTCGATCTTGATGTGTTTGGCTTTGGCACCATGCCGACGACGCAGATCTTTGAGTTCCTGGGCACGGCGACGGGCGGCTCGCTCGCTTCGGAGTTTCAGCCGCTGGTGGGGACGGTGCTGAACATGGGGAGCGGGTTCCAGGGGAGCTTCGCGACCAACTTCAGTAACTCCGGCTTCGGCACGGCTGATACGGCTCGCGTCGTTCCCGCGCCCGGGGCTGCGGCGCTGCTGGCCGCGGCGGGGCTCGCGGGCATCACTCGCCGGCGTCGCGTCCAATGAACACAGGACCTCTTCTTCTCGATTGACGGCCACGGCTTGCCACAACGACGATGCAACGGGCGGACCGCGAGGACCCGCCCGTTGTTTCATTTGTGCATACGACACTGCACAGACAGTACTGCCAATCCGGCAGGCTGATTGAGCCGCGGATGCGGGTGAAGCGGGAGAAGGGTGCTTCCGTACCATTTCCGGCTGCAAACCAAGCACGAATCGCGTTCCGGCTCACGGAGGGAAACCCAGTCAGTGGGGGTCTGTTCCGGCCGCGGCATCCGAGGCTCTGGCGCGCGGGTTGCATATGAACCGATGACCGCCGACAACCGTCCTACGGGGAGGAATCATCCATGCGCCCAGACCGCTTCACCACGCTCGCCCAGCAGGCCCTCGCCGATGCCCAATCGGACGCGATGTCGCGCCAGAATCCGGAGGTCAACGGCCTGCACCTGCTCGCCGCGATGCTGAAGGAGAAAGGCGGCAGTGCGTGGTCGCTGATTGACAAGGTCGCGGGCAACGCCGCGCGCGTGGCGCAGTTGGTTGAGACCGAGCTTGGACGCCTGCCCAAGACCAGCAGCGGGGCGGGTCAGGCGGGCCGCGCGCTCATGGACATCCTCGGCCGCGCCGAGCAGGAGACCAAGAAGCTCGGCGACTCCTACGTCTCGACCGAGCACCTGCTGCTCGCGCTCGCTGATGCCTCCGGCCCCGCCAAGGACCTTCTGAGCACTGTGGGTGGGGCGGACCGCAAGCGTCTCGAGCAGGCGATCAAGCAGATCCGCGAATCGTCGGGCGTGCAGAACGTGACCGACCAGAACGCCGAGAGCCAGTACGAGGCGCTCAAGAAGTACTCGGTCGACCTGACGGAGAAGGCCCAGCAGGGCAAGCTCGACCCGGTGATCGGCCGCGATGAAGAGATCCGCCGGTGCATCCAGGTGCTCAGCCGGCGCACCAAGAACAACCCGGTGCTCATCGGCGAGCCGGGCGTCGGCAAGACCGCCATCGCCGAGGGGCTCGCCCTCCGCATCGTCAACGGCGACTGCCCGGAATCCATGCGCGATGTCCGCATCGTTGCGCTCGACGTGGGCCAGCTCCTCGCCGGCGCGAAGTATCGCGGCGAGTTCGAGGAACGCCTCAAGGCCGTTCTGCGCGAGGTCCAGGCGAGCAAGGGCCAGATCATCCTGTTCATCGATGAGCTGCACACCATTGTCGGCGCGGGCGCGGCGGAAGGCGCCGTCTCCGCGGGCAATCTGCTCAAGCCCGCGCTCAGCCGCGGCGAGCTCCGGTGCATCGGCGCCACCACGCTCGATGAGTACCGCAAGCACATCGAGAAGGACCCGGCATTCGAGCGGCGCTTCCAGCCGGTGTATGTCGATCAGCCCAGCGTCGAGGAGACGGTTGCGATTCTGCGTGGTTTGAAGCCGCGATATGAAGCGCACCACGGCGTGCGGATTCTCGATGGGGCGATTCTCGCCGCGGCCCAGCTCAGCCATCGGTACATCGCCGATCGGTTCCTGCCCGATAAGGCGATCGACCTGATCGATGAGGCCGCGAGCAAGCTGCGCATGGAGAACGACTCGATGCCTGGCGAGCTGGATGAGCTGCGGCGGCGTGTGATGCAGCTCGAGATCGAGCGGGAAGCGCTCAAGATCGAGACTAAGGACAAGGGTTCAGGAGATGGGACGCGCAAGGAACTGGAGCGGATTGAGCGAGAGCTCTCCGAGCTTCAGGAGAAGAACCGCGCCCTGACCGCGCGGTGGGAGGCCGAGAAGAAGGACCTCGACGCCGTCAAGCACGTCAAGGAGCAGATCGACGCGAAGAAGGTCGCGCTCGAGCAGGCTCAGCGCCGCGGCGATCTCGAGACCGCCGCCCGCATCCAGTACGGCGAGATCCGCGATCTTGAGAAGAAGCTCGCCGATGCCGAGAGCGCGATGGCCAAGCGCGAAGCTAGTGGTGATGCCCTCGTGAAGGAAGAGGTCGATGCCGAGGCCGTCGCGGGGATCGTCGCCAAGTGGACGGGCATCCCGATGTCGCGGCTCGTCGAGGGGGAGCGCGAGAAGCTCATCCGCATGGAAGAGCAGCTTGCCAAGCGTGTTGTTGGGCAGGATGAGCCGCTCAAGGCGGTCTCCAATGCCGTCCGCCGCGCTCGCTCGGGGCTGGGTGATCCGAACCGTCCGATCGGCAGCTTCCTGTTCCTCGGGCCGACAGGTGTCGGCAAGACCGAGACGTGCAAGGCGCTGGCGGAGTTCCTCTTTGATACCGAGGAGGCGATGATCCGCATCGACATGAGCGAGTACATGGAGAAGCACGCGGTGTCGCGCATGATCGGCGCGCCCCCGGGCTATGTCGGCTACGACGAGGGCGGCGCGCTCACCGAGGCGATCCGCCGCAGGCCGTACGCGGTCGTCTTGCTCGATGAGATCGAGAAGGCGCACCCGGATGTGTTCAACATCCTGCTGCAGGTGCTTGATGACGGCCGCCTGACGGATGGCCAGGGCCGCACCATCGACTTCAAGAACACCATCATCGTGATGACCAGCAACGTCGGCAGCCAGCAGATCCAGGAGATGGCCGACTCTGGCGCGGAAGACTGGGAGATCGAAGCCGCGGTCCGCGAGCTTCTCCGCCGCGGTCCGAACGCGATCGCGATGGAGAAGATGGGCCGCGCGGCCGGTGCGCCCAGCCAGCTCACCGAGGCTTTGTCAGGCATGGTCGGCGGGTTCATGCGGCCGGAACTGCTCAACCGCATCGATGAGGTCGTGGTCTTCCACCGCCTGAAGCGCGACGACCTCGGCCACATCGTGGACATCCAGCTCGAGCGGCTGCGGAAGCGTCTGGCCGAGCGCGAGATGACGCTGGAGCTGACCGATGCCGCCAAGGCGCAGCTCGCCGATGAGGGCTGGGACCCGGCGTTCGGGGCGCGGCCGCTCAAGCGGGCGATCCAGTCGCGCATCGAGAACCCACTGGCGACGCGGATCCTGCAGGGCGAGTTCGGCCCCGGCGACCGCATCCGGGCGGATTATCAGGGCAAGAGCTTCACGTTTGAGAAGGCGTGACGGCCGCGGCGGGGAGATCACGCAGCAGCCAGCGGATGATCGCGATGAACACGCCGGTGAGCAGGAGGTTGGCGGCCAATGAGAGCATGGCGACGACGATGATCGGCCCGCCGATGCCGTAGCTCAGGGAGAGCACCAGGACGCCCGCGCCGACCTCGCCGCGCGGCCAGAGGCCGATCGCGACGGCGAGCCGCTCGCGGAACGAGGCCTCCTTGCGGTAGCAGAACATCGGGAACATCTTGCCGAGGTTGATGACCACGGTGAGGATGCAGACGTGGGTGATGATCGTGCCCCAGGACATGCTCGGGGTGATGGCAGAGAGGACGGAGGCGGCCGCGTCCTGGCCGGCGGCCTGCTCGGACGGAGCGGACGCTGCGCCCATGGTGCCGATGAAGACGGGCATGGAGAGCCCGACAAAGAGCATGAAGACGGCGGAGATCCACATCGCCGCGGTGCGCTCGGACTTGGGCGGGTGGTGAGCGTCGTGCCCATCGGGCAGGCGGATGATGCATCCGAGGACGAATGCGGGGAGGAGGACCTCGATGTGGACCGGGACGACGTCGTCGATGAGGGTTGTGGCGGCGTAGATGACCTCGCTGATGCCGGTGAGGACGAGCGCGTAGATGAGCAGCTTGTCCCACGTGCACGGGATGCGGAGCTTGTGGAGGAACTTCCAGGCGATCCAGATCATCGCCGCCATGACGACCACGACGGAGGCGAGCTCCCAGCGGAGGCCGACGATCGCGATCTTCAGCGGGATCATGAGCAGGACGGTGTCGAGGTCGTCGAAGATCGCAAGGATCCGGGCCTTGCGAAAGACCCACGTGGCCCCGAGCCCGGCGGCGGCGAGCATGCTGAAGAGCACGCCCGCGGAGGTCGGCGCGGCGAAGCGTGAGGCGAGGAGCGATTCCTTCCATGCATCCCAGTTGGAGATGGCATCGCCGGGCAGCATGAGGAACATGAAGTAGAGACACGCGAAGAGCCAGGGGAAGGTCGCCGCGGTCGCGGCGACGGCGTAGTCCCAGCCGTATGCGCGGAGGCGGGACTTGTCGATCTCAAACTCCATGCCGACCTGGATCATGATGAAGGCCAGGCCGGCCATGGTGATGATGCGCACGATCGTGGCAAGGCCATCGGCCGCGCCGCCCAGAAGCCCCGGGAGGAACTGCGACGCGACCAGGCCGATGCCCAGCAGAACGGAATAGAACAGCACTTTGCGCATGTGTACGAGCATATGGCCCGATCCGCGCGGGGGCGGCGTGCGCGTGCATATAACCCTCATCCCCGCAACGATCGTGGGGAACGATTCCAGCTTGCAGAGGAGGCGGCAGCACACATGGCCCACGGTCCACAGGTTCGTCCGGAAGAGTTCGGCGCGCAGCAGCCGGTCGATGCGCTCCTGCGGCCGCTACGTCGATTCCTGCGGTTCGAGGCGGCGGGCGGCATCCTGCTGCTGATGATGTCGATCGTCGCATTGGTGTGGGCCAACTCGGCGTACGGCGAGGTGTATCACCGGATCTGGCATGAGACGAAGCTCACGATCAAGCTCGCGGACTGGCAGATCGCGTGGTCGATCGGCCATTGGATCAACGACCTGCTGATGGCGGTGTTCTTCCTGGTCGTCGGGATGGAGATCAAGCGGGAGCTGGTGGTGGGCGAGCTCGCCTCTCCGCGGAAGGCCGCGGTGCCGTTCTTCGCGGCGATCGGCGGGATGGTCGTTCCGGCCGGCATCTTCGTGGCGTTCACGTATGGCACGCCGGGCATGCGTGGCTGGGGCGTGCCGATGGCGACGGACATCGCCTTTGCGCTGGGCGCGCTGGCGGTGCTGGGGCGCCGCGTGCCCTTCGGGCTGCGCGTGTTCCTCGCGTCGCTGGCGATCATCGACGACCTGGGCGCCCTGCTGGTCATCGCGATCTTCTACACCGAAGAGCTGCGGATGGGCTATCTCGCGGCGGCGGCGGGCGTCACGGCGGTCCTTGCGTTCCACAACGCCATCGGTGTGCGGAAGTGGCACGCATACTTCGCGTGGGGGCTCCTGCTGTGGTTCTTCGTATACAAGTCCGGCGTGCACGCGACGATCGCGGGCGTGCTGCTCGCCGCGACGATCCCCGCGCGGACACGCGTCGATGGAAGCGAGTTTGTCGCGGGCGTGCGGAAGATGCTCAACTCGTTTGAGCACTACGGCCAGCATGGGCGGGGCATCGTGGCGAACACGAAACAGCAAGGCGCTGTCAAGGCGATGGAGACGTACTGCGAGCATGTGCAGACACCGTTGCAGCGGCTGGAGTATGCACTGCTCCCCTGGTCGGCGTTCCTGATCGTGCCGCTGTTTGCGCTGGCAAACGCCGGCGTGGTGATCGGCGGCGGGCATGCCCAGCCCGCGCCGGCAGAGGCGTCGCAGGCGGCAGCGGCCGCGGGGGGCGGTATTGTGGCCATGCTGCTCAGCGCCAAGTCGCTGGGCATCATCGCGGGCCTGGTAATCGGCAAGCCGGTGGGCATCTTCCTGTTCACGTGGTTTGCGGTGAAGGTCGGTATCGGAACACTGCCCACGGGGGTCACGTGGCGCCACCTGATCGGCGCGGGCTTCCTCGGCGGGATCGGCTTCACGATGTCGCTGTTCATCGCCGCGCTGGCGTTCCCGGAGCCGGATCAACTCAACGTCGCAAAGGCGGCGGTGCTGGTGGCATCGGTGCTTGCGGGCGCGGGTGGGTTCCTCTTCCTGCTCACCGGCAAGCCGGTGCCGCAGGACGATGAGGAGCACTGACAGCCCAGCCCCGGCCGCGACGCGGTCAGTAGGTGTTTTGCTTGCGGAGCAGTTGGGCCGAGCGCGGGTCGAGCTGCGTGCTCGCCAGGAGCGCGGCGATGCGCCTGCCCGCGCGGCCGTCGCCATAGATGTCCGCGCGTTGCGGTGCCGGGGCGCTTCGTGCGCGGAGGACGGCCGCGGCGAGGGAATCGAGCTTGCTTCGCGGGATGTCGCTCACGTTGCCGGCGCGCTCGCGTCCAGCCTGACGCGGGCCGATGTTGATGACGCGAACACCGATCGCCGCCGCCTCGATCAGCCCGGCCGATGAGTTGCCGACCAGCACGCCGCGTTTGGCCGCCAGCCGCTTGAGCAGGGCGATGAACTCGGCCCGTGGCAGATGATCGAGCGATTCCCACGCCGCGCCCTTGCCGCGGCTGCTCTCGCCGGAACGAACCGCCTCGATGATCTCGCGCCCCGGGTCGTGATTCGGCGCGAGCCACAGCGACGGGTGGGCCGCGGCAACTCGCGAGGCCGCGAGGGCGATCGATCGTTCGGCGGGCGAGTCCAGGCCGGAGGGGTGCAGCAGGATCACGATGCGCGGGTCGCCGAGTTCGATCGCGGCGACATCATCCATGGGCTTGATATCGCGCAGGCCGTCGATCGCGGGGGAACCGACGGTGTGGACATGCTCGGGCCGCTCGCCCATGCGCACAAGGCGCTCGGCGGATTGCTTCGTGGCCGCGCAGTGCAGGTGGCTGAGCTTGGTGATCGCGTGGCGGATGGCCTCATCGGCGATTCCCTCAGCGCGGTCGCCGCCGTGGATGTGCGCGACGGCGATGCCGCCGATGCTTGCCGCGCTCGCCGCCGCGAAAGCCTCGATCCGGTCGCCCAGCACCACAACCCAGTCGGGCTTGGCGCGTGCGAAGGCGCGGGCGAATCCCTCGACGCCCCGGCCAAGTGCGGCGGCATCGGCCGGGCGGGTGATGGCCTTGGCCGATCCGGCCGCGGGTCGCTGCATCGGCACGGTCGCGGCGATGTGGAACTCGGCCTCGACCTCGCGGATGGTGCGGGCGGGAGGCAGCAAGTGCGCGCCGCCGGCGATGACCTTGAGCCGCAGTCGCGGCGATTTTTCGATTGCGTGCATCACCGGGCGGAGCAGGCCGAACTCCGCGCGGATACCGGTGATGACGGCGACGGTCCGACGAGCGAGAGTCATCATCGGGGAAGCTCCTCGTGCGGCGGTTCGCGACCGAGGTCCGCCCAGCCGATGGGCATGTCGGCCGAGACCGGACGAACCAGCGCAGCGCCCAGCACATCGGCAAGAGCAAACGGCGGGATGCCCGTGCCGGGCCGCTTGAAGGTGATGTCCTCACGCACGAGGCGGTGACCGACCGGCAACGCCCGTTGCGAGACGATCGACTGGCGCGAGACGGTGCGAACATCGCGCTCGCGGTCCTGGACCTGCTTGGCTCGGGCGGGCGCATCGGTGACGAGCGCGACTGCTGCTGCGGGCGACACCGCCGGCGTGCAGTACTTCCGCTGTTCGAACGCCGCGCGGACATTGGCGATGTATCGCTTCAACCCTGCAAAGTCGAGCGATGCGGCGTGGTCCGGGCCCCTGGCAGCGCGGTCGTAGGTGAAGTGCTTCTCGAGGATGCACGCGCCCGCGGCGGCGGCCGTCGCGCCCATCACCTCAGAGGCCGTATGGTCGCTGTAACCGACCGGCACGCCCGGCAGCACACCCGCGATCGCGCTGATTCCTGCGAGCGCGGCATCCTCTTCGGGAGTCGGATACGAGCTCACACATTGCAGCACCGCCAGTCGCCTCTCGCGTCGCGGCGTGGATAGCCAGTCGACCGCGCGCGCCACTTCGTCCATCGTGCTCGCGCCCGTGCTCACGATCAGCGGCCGCCCGGTCGCGGCGAGGGCATCGAGCAGCGGGCGATGGATGATGTCCGGCGACGCGGTCTTGTAGGCGTCCCAGCCGCCATGCACCCGTGCGATCTCCTCCGCTTCGGCGACAAGCTCCACCGAGAACACCGTGACGATCGCGTGGATGCCCAGTTGCCGCGCCAGCGCGAGCACGGGCATCATCTGCACGGGTCTCAGCTCCAGCCGCCGCAACATGCTGATCGGGTCGGTCTCGCCCGCGGCCTTCTGATATGCGGCGAGTTTCGCGGCGGCACTCATGAGCAGGTCCGTGCGGAAGAGCTGGAGTTTGATCGCATCAGCACCGGCGGCGTGGGCTTCGCGCGTGAGTTCAAGCGCTCGCTCCACCGAGCCATCGTGGTTCACGCCGAGTTCGGCGATCACGTAAGGCGGAAAGCCGGGGCCGAGTTGACGATCTCCGATGCGCATGGCAGAGAGTAATCCGCTCAGTCCGGCCTCGTCGAGAGCATGGCCTCGGCGACCATCATGTCGAACTTCGTGTCGATGTCGATCACCGCGCCTTCGGCGTTGATCACGCCCCGCCGCCGGTCCTCGCGGCCGAAGAACGCGTGCGGGCCGGGCGAGACTCCGGGAATCTCCAGCATCAGCGCCTCGCGTGTGACGACGATGATGCCACCATCGGGGATGTACGCTGGTGGAAGGTCCTGCCTGCGGAAGACGCCGTGGTTGAGCACATCGCCCTCCCAGGGGCGCACCGCTCCGGTTGCTGGGTCGATGCGCGTCATCCACCACGGGTGATACTTCCCCACTGGCGCGTACGACTGCACCGAATCAGCCCGCTGCTCGACAAGCAACTCAACCGCACGGTCGATCAACCCCTTCGGCCGGAGCGGGACGTTGGCATACAGCACGACGATCGGCTGAGATGGCAGAAGCCCGGAGCCCTTCGCGCGTTCGAGCTCGACGACCGCATGCCTCGCCGCGGCATCAACCGTTGCGGTATCGCTCGCCAGCTCCGGCGGGCGAGTGACCGTCTGCGTGCCCAGCGAGCGTGCAAGGCCGAGCAGTTCGGGATCATCCGACGACACGACGACTTCGCGCGCGGACTGCGCCCGCTGCGCCGTTTCGATCGTCCACTGCACGCACGGCTTGCCGGCGATCGAACGCACATTCTTCCGCGGCAGGCCCTTGCTCCCGCCGCGGCCGAGGATGATGGCAATAGCGTCCGGCAGATCCATCAGATCAGCCCCGCAGCGCGGCGTGCGGCGAGCAGCTTGGCCCACGCGTCGGCGAGCGGCTCGCTGGTGACGTTGGCGACCACCGCGCCATCCGGCCCGAGCACCGCGCCGTCGGGCTGCACCGTCATGCTCACCCGCGCATCGCGCACCTGCTTGCTCCGCGGCGTGCGAAGTGGGGCGATGCGCTGGCCATGGATCGGCGCGAGCAGCGGATCGATCACCGCCCACCCGCACAGCATGATCCAGCGGTCGTAGAAGCGCTCCATCTCTGGATAGGCGGCATCGCACTTGGTCATGCGCGGCACCAGCCAGCCGCGCCACGCACAGGGCTGTGCCTCGCCCATGGGCCACGGGCCGCGGCGGCGGATGATGTGCTCGGTGCCGGACCAGGCGAGGGCCATGGCATCTTCTCCGGCGACCGCGCCGTAGACGCCGGGGGACTCGGCCAGCAGATCGACGCTGATGATGTCCGGGTTCGCCGCGAGCAGGGCATCGATCTGGTCATGTCCCGCACGCAGGCCGGTGCGGACATGCACCGCGCGGCAGCCCGCGCTGCGCGCTGCGCGGACAAGCTCCGGCAGCGCGGGGTCGAGCAGGACTTCCTCGCGCGGCTGGCCGTGGTCGCGGCGGGGCGCGCCGGCAAGGGTGATGACCGCATCGTCGCGTAGAGCGGCGAGCCTTGTGAGCAGGTCGGTGCGCCAGCGCGGAGCGGCTTGCTCGGGTCTGCCAGTGTCGGGACGCAAGAGAATGCAGACCTGGCCGGGTCCTGAGTCAGATTCGGGTGACAGAGTGCTCGCGGCCCGGACGATGGCTGCGGAGTCGGCGGTCGAGCGTGCCCCTGCCAAGGTCTCGCTGACGGATCGCATCGCGGCGAGAGAGGCTGCGCTGTCGATGATGAAGCGCCGGCCCGCATCGCGGACCGAAGGGTCGATCGTCACGCACGCGGGGAAGCCGATCGGATCGGCGATCGGCGCCGGCGGGAGGTACGACATCATCGCGCCCAGTGTCCCGAGCACACCGGCCTGCTCGCGCAGTTGAGCGAGTTCGGTCATCAGTTTGCAAGAGACGACGCATCCGGCGAGACCGGGCGCGGCCTGAGAGAACGTGAACCGGTGGGACTCGGGGTTCTCCGCGTGTCTGCGAACGAGTTCATCGCAGAGTGCGGGATCCACAAGGCTCCACGTACCGCCGACAACGAGCGCGGCATCGGCGTTCAGCTCCTGCAGGGCCTGCAACATGGCCGCGGGCGCGAGCGATTCATCGAAGACGGTTGCGCCGGCCAGCCCGCTGCGCCAGCAGTTCGCGGCGAAGAACCTGGCCGTGCGGACAAACTCCGGAACGCCGCCGCGGGCCGGGACCTGGATGAAGCGGATCTCGGCTGCACTGCCGGTGGAGAGCTTGAGCGCGGCTCGGGCCGAGGCCTCATCCTCGCACAGAATGCAGATGCGCTCCAGCTCGGTTGCACTCGAGAGACGCTCGACCGTGCTGCCGAGCACCGACGCACCGCCCGGGAGCATCTGCGCGGCCCAGTGTGTGTGCTCGCGGCCAAGCCAGATGAGCCCTGCGGCGGTCACCTTGGTGCGCGTCGAGGCGATGGAAGCCGAGCCCGCCCGCGGCCGCGGCGCGGCGACAGTGCCGCGTGTGTGCTTCGGTCCGCCGTCGAGCATGCGGATCGACTCGTCGAGCATCGCGCCGAGCGTATCGGCGGATGCGGCGAGCGTGCGGACATTCTCGGCATCGCGGTCGATCTGGCGGCGCTGCCGTTCCATGGCGGGGAGCGCGGCATCGAGGTTGATGGCGCGGTCGGACTTGACCCGGTCCAGCCCGCCGCGCTGGTTGAAGGCTTGGATCAGCGTGAACGCGGGCTCGAGCTTCTCCACCTCATCGCGAAGCTGGTACACGCGGTGGATGAGGCGATTCACACGCGCCTGATCCTGATGGTGCTCGGACATCTCCGAAAGGGCGACCGCCGCTTCGCGGCTGGCCTCGCCGATGCGCCAGATGTCGCGCCGGACGGTGCGCATGCGCTCCTGCACGCGGGCGCGAGACGGGAAGCCATCGGGCGCGGTGTGCGGCGCGCTCGTGGCGGAGGCCGAGACCGCGAAGCGGTCGAGGAACTCGCGGAGCGAAGCGGCGCGGGCGTACCCCTTGGCGACCCCGCCCTCGGTGCAGTCAAACGTCGTCAGGCCCCGGTCGGCATCGGCCTTGAAGTCACGCTCGAACTGCACGCGATACGTGTTCATCTGCTCATCGGTGTAGACGCTTTGACCGCGGGAATCAGCCGCGCGACGCAGGTGCGAGCCCATGCGCTTGATGCGCTGCCACTCCATCATCTCAAGCGTGTTGAACTCGTTGAGCTCGCCCGCCCACGTGTTGTGGATGGCTGCGCCCGAGGCGTAGTACTGCCCGTCGGTGAAGCCCAGGTCTTGCCCGATGGTCGCGACGGGCTCGCACCCCAGGAAGCGTGCGAGGTAATAGGCAAGGTGCGCGACGGTTGCGCCCGGCGGCACGGTGCCGACCGCTTGGCCGCGGCGGCGGTGCGCGGTGAGGTGCTCACCCAGCAGGAGGTCGAGATACTTGTCGTCCACGCATATGACCCGGCCGGGGAAGGCCTCGGGGATGGCGGCGTTGACCTTGGGCTCGACGATCAGGGTGATGCCCTGGACATCCGCCACGGTCAGGCCTTCATAGAACCGCGTGCCGATGTCGCTGTGATCCAGCGCGGTGACAAAGTGCGGCTTGATGCCGCGGGCAAGGAGCGTCTTGAGCGCGGTCTGCACGGCAACGATCACCACGCGGTCGCGGATGCCCGGGGCGGAGAGGAGATCAACGTTGCGCTCTAGGCTCGGCCCCGCGGAGACGACGATGGCGGGCTTCCCTGCGAATGTGCCTGCGAGAGCCGCCGCGCCGGGAGAGAAGGCGTAGCGGTCAATGTTCATGAGCAGGTTGCGCATCGTCGTGCCGACCTGCACCAGCGAGGTGGCAACCGTCATGCGTGCCGCCTCGGCGACTCGCGTGAGCGTGACGGTGAAGCGTGCGGAGGATTCCCCGAGTCGGGCGCGGCTTGGCGGGTGAGGGATCTCGATGATCCCCAGGTCGTGAAGCTCGGAACTCTGCGGCGTTGTGCCGCGGCCGGAGATCGCATCGGCCTTCATGCCCAGGGCGAGCAGGCCTTCAAGCCCTTGGATTGTCCCGGCGATCGCCCCCGCATCGTCGGGGTCGGTGAGCAGCGCGACGTTCGCTTCGCACAGCCATGAGGAATGATCGACGTGCTCAAGGGCGGTGCGGAGGAGCGCGACATCGGGCTCGAAGACCACGATGAGTCCGCTCTTGCCGACGCGGCGCGCCAGCTCCGCGATGTGGTAGCCCGCGCCGAAGCCGAGCACGACGAAGATCGCCGCTTCGGCGATCTCGATGGGCTCCATGAGTCGGCGGGCCTCTTCCAGCGGGCGGCGACGACTGCACAGCGCGGCGGTGCTGCCCCCCTGCGCAAGCTCAATCGCCGGGACCCCGTCATCGGTCGCGATGATCCGGGCATCGGGACGCGGGTGCGCCAGCCGGACCCTCGCCGCGGCATCGGGGCTCCCCCGCATCAGCGCGGCCAGGTTCCGCTCCAGCGCTGTCGCCCCGATGGCGGTCGTCATAGGCTCTGCGCTGGGCATCCGGTCAACTCCTCATCCGCCTCCGCGGGTTGTTCCATCGCTTCCCATCTCGCCCGGAACATCTCGCGGCGCGAGGGGGGGGGGAGGGGGCGCATGGCACAGCATCGGGCACTCCGCCCGCGGGGCTTTCATCGACAGATCCCGCACAATCGCTTGGCTTTTGGGGTACAACACAGCATGAACGCATCGCTCTCCGTGCTGGGTCCATTGCTTCTGGCGCAAACCACTGATGGGCCGTTTGTCCCGCCGCCCCTGCCCTCGCCGCCGCGGCTGGCGCACTGGCTGTTTGAGAATCCGTGGCCGCCGGCGATCACGCTCATCGCCCTCGCCGCAATCGTCTTTGTGCTGCTCAACGCCCGGGGACAGGCCCGACAGGGGATGGGGATCGGCGCAGCGTTGCTGGCCATCGCCGCGGCGTGCATCGGGACCTCGTTCCTGGTCACCACCGATCGGGAGCGCGTTGCAGCGCGGACGGTGGAGCTGATCAGCGCGTCGGCGACGGCCGATCTGGTCACGCTCCGGCCGCTGCTGGCTTCGGATGTGGGCCTGAACGTGCTCGGCCGGCCGTTCCCGGAAGAGAAGGAGGGGATCCTGGGGATGGTGGGCCTCTACATGGGCGGCAGCTACCGCGTGCAGCAGCACACGGTGTCGAACATCACCGCGCACGTGGACCGGTTTGGCTCGGCCCGAACCCTCGCCCGCGTGCGAGTGGAGGTGGACGGGTTTACCAACCGCTCGTGGTGGCGCATCACCTGGCGGAAGAACGCGCAGGGGGAGTGGGAGGCCATACACATCGACGGCCTGCAGATCGACATGGTGAAGCCGAGCATGCTGCCGCGATGAGCCGCGTTGCCCGGCGTGCGCGTAAAAAGACCCCCGGGAACGTGGCAACCCGGGGGTCTGAAGGTTCTCAGGATGGCCGATTCCGGCTGCTGGTTTGGGTCAAGGGCAGCCGGAGAACCACTCTGAGAGGAAGCTGAATATATCAGAAACCCCGATGTGGCCGGAGCGGTCAAAGTCCGCGCGGCAATAGGGGCTGGCGAGGCCGGGGAGCGCGGGCGGGGCAGCGCGAACGGCGACGAGCATGGCGAAGTCGTTGGCCATCAGCAACCCCGGAACAAGGGATGTCGGCGTCCAATCCGGGTACAACGAGCCGGTGTACGCGCTCTTGGCGTACCCCTCGTTGCCGAAGCGGTAACAGAGGTCCTCGGGGCAGCGCGGCGCGCTGAAGGCGAAGTAGGCATCGTTGTTGATGCCGGCATCGCCGGTGCCCATGGCCGAGAGCCAGTAGGTCTTGCCTTTCTGGAAGACGAAGCCGTCAAAGTCCTTGAACTTGAAGCAGTACAGCCGGAACGGCGGGCCGCTGGCGGCGGGGATGGTCAGCCCCTGATCGACGGCATCGTCGGGGCCGGCGGTGATGCTGAACGCCAGCGCCGGGTCGGCGGGCTGGACGGAGTCGTCTGCGCACTCGGTCTCGTAGATCTCCAGCCGCGCGGTAGCCGGCGTGCACGTTGTCCAGATGTACGCCTCGACGACGCAGGGGTAAAGGTCGGTCTCGCACGGGCTGACCGTGACATCGTCTGCGGCGCGGGCCTGACGGTTGCTGATGCCGCTGATGTTGACCGACCTCGCGCCGTACTGGGCAATGACCTGCCCGATGGGCTGCGGCGGGGCTTTGTAGGTGGAAGCGTCGTAGATGATCTTGCAGCGCTCGCCCTGGATGCAGAAGTTCAGATCGGTGCAGCCGAGGCAGTTGGGGTCATTGGTGGCGCAGTCGATCCGCTCCCAGGGGCCGCCCTGGAGGTTCTGGCGATGGGGGAGGGAGCCCTTGACATGCAGCGGCGGGTCATACGGCGGCGCGAGGCTGGGCGAGCCGGTCGTGCCCCAGTACCACAGGTCGGTGCCGCCCTGCGTCGCCACGCCCTCAAGGATGAACGAGGCCCAGTAGGGCTTTCCGCCCGTGAGGCACAGGCCCGGTGTCGGCGCGACCACGCGATAGACATTCGCCGTGCCCAGGTCCGTGGTGAGTTCGCCCAGGAAGGCGTCCCGCGGCAGCACGATGTCGTAGGTTTCCAGCAGTTCGCCGGGTTTGCCGTCGCAATCCGTGCGGATCTCCAGCCGACCGATCGGCATGTCGAAGGCGTAGCCCGGGGCGGGGAACTGCGCCAGGAACACGGCCTCCATGTACTCGATCATGTGAACGAAGTTCGGCTCCAGGTAGAAGTCGTCCGCCATGACGTGATACACCGGCAGTGCGCGGTTCTGCGCATCCTGCGACAGCGCGCCATCGCGGTTGTCGAACGCGCCGTTGTCCCAGATGCAGCAGTCGGTCACCTCTTCGGTGTCATAGAGGATGCGGATCTCGCCGGAGGTCCACACGCCGTCGCGAACGGGTGCGAGCACATCATCAACCGCCTCGAAGAACTCGACCCGGAGGTGCCCATTGGGGAGAGAGAGCCAGTTGGCGTTGCCGACATCAAAGTCCGGCAGGGTCAGGGTCGCCGGGCTGGGCCCGGGGGCGATGACCTCAGGAGGGATCTGGGCGTTGACCGAGTTGAACAGGCGGAACCCCATCGTGGGGTCAATGGGGTTGTTGAAGTAGGTGAAGTTCGCGTCGTACCCGTAGCCGCGGATGCGCGTGCCGGGGGGGAAGAGCAGGTCGAGCACGGTGTTGGAGGGCGAGGCCGGGCCGATCTGCCCCTGGAGGGTGTTGCTGTCGATGCCCGAGACATCGATCGATCGCTGCAGCAGAGTGGAGCGACCGATGCCGCTGCCGCCGCGTGGAGGCTGGTCGATGGGAACATCCGGATGGAAGCGCTGCACGATCGGCGGGAAATCGGCCGGCGGCTTGGGGGCAGAGGCCAGCGCGGGCGCTGCCGCGACAGCCGACAGGGCGAGGATGAGCGGGCACGGAATCGATCGCATGGTTCTTCCTCCCGACCGGGGCCACGTTTGCGGACAGGCAGACACCGCCCCGCCACGGCCGCGGCGGAGCGAGACTCCCATCCATTGGGGAGAAGCACAACGTAGCAGAAACAGGGGATCCAGAGCCATTCCCCGAACCGGGGATTTTGTGAGAAATTTCACAACGTAAGAACGAGCGGTTCTTATGTTGAGGCCGCAGCCGCGATCACAAGCGACCACCACATCAGGTGGAATTGATTGTACTTGTTCTGGTGATTCGTGGAGGGTGTAGCACGCACGGAGTCACCTCGACTGGTGACACGATACGACTGTTTCCACCTAAAGAGGCTGCGACCACGGGCAAGACCGCCAGAATCGGTGGTGCCGCTCGTGTCGCGATTCATGGACATCCCTGAAACCAACCGCTCAGGAACGAGAAGATGTCCGCGACATCCACATCGCCATCTTGATCGGCATCCGCGATGCACACCGGCTCGGGGTCGCCGATGCCCGCTCCGCCGCCTTGTGCCCGCGGATTGGCGATCGCGATCACGAAGGACAGGTCCCGCGGCACTTGGAGGAAGTTCTCGATCGGCACCCAGCCCGTCGAGGGAATGCCCGGACCTCGGACCGCGGCCTGACTGATCGCGATGCCGCACCCGGGCGCATCGCAGCGATCCGAGTTCGCGGCCATGTACGCCCGCTGGCTGAACCCGCCGCTGCCCTGGACCGCCACCGAGAGCCAGTAGTTGGCTCCGTCCGCGAGGAACCACCCGGGGTCGTGCACCTCCACGGTGTACGCACGGAGGGACGCTCCCGCGATCGTGACGTTGTACCCCAGGTCGATGACCTTGGAGAATGGGCCGGAGTAAAGAGCCGGGCCGGAGGGGAGTGTGCAGTCGTTGATGAGAATCTCTACCGTGCCTCGGACCGGGGAGCAGTTGGTGTAGATGGTCGCCTGGATGAAGCAGATCGGCCGGCCGCCGAGTTCGGTGCACGGCGGCACGCGGAAGTTGTCCGCGCTGCGGGAATCGGAGCTGGTCGATGAGATGATCGATGGCGCGCCGACGATCTGCGGATCGTCGAAGGACTGGGGGGGACCGTTGTCATGCAGGATGCGGCACGACTCGCCGCGGATGCGGAAGGCAAAGTCGGTGCATCCGCACCCGGCCTCTTCGGAGGGCGTCCAATCCGGGAGGCCCTGCGCCGGCGCGCGGAAGTACGCGGGCTTGCCGCGGATCGTCGGTCGGGTGCCCGGCGGGTCGTTCGCATCGGGCGCGCCGCTCGTGCCCCAGTACCAGGAGTCCGAGCCGTCCAGGCTTCCGATGCCGACCGCGCTGACCCAGTAGGACCTGCCGCCGCGGAGCCAGAGGCCGGGTGTCGGGGCATGCAGGGCGAGCACGCGGAGATTCATGAACAGTTCGCCCGTATCCGTGACGGTGGCGGGGAAGCTCTGAAGGAGCGCGCCGGGCACGCCGTTGCAGTCGTCGTAGACCTCGATGAGCGCGGTGAGGAACTGTGTGCCCGCAAACATCGTCGCCTCGATGGCGTCGATCCGGTGGACACCCGCGCAGAGATAGAAGTCGTCGGCCGTCCGCGTGTCCCCATTCATCCATGAGTTGTGCGACGGCAGGCCGTCCCGCCGGTCAAACTCGCCGTTGTCCCACAGACAGCCACTGTCGCGCAGCGCGCCCGTGCCGACAAGCGGGACAATCGACCCGAGCGTGCCCGGCGTCTCGAGCGCGGCCAGCACGCGGGGGCTGGCCGCATCCCCGACCGTGCGCGTCGCGGCGTAGTCCACGAGCACCATGTGCCCGGTTGAGCTCAGCGCCAGGGCACGGCCAGCGCCATCGACCGTGCCCGAGCGAACATCAACACCCGGCAGCAGAGCCGCAAGGCTGACGGTGGAGACGATGGTCGGCATCATGCCGGGGCGAGCATCGATCTGCGTGATCGATGCCGCGCCAAAGACGATGAGGTGCCCGGTGAACGGGTCGAGTGTCACCCCCCGGGGCGTATCCAGACCGTTCAGCAGGCGGGTCGTCGCAAACGTGGTGAGGTCGATCGTGCCCAGCGTGCCGGCGCCCGGCGCGGTTCCCGCGGCGACGTAGTACGCGCGATTGTGCCCGAAGCCGATGTGCGACAGCAGCGTGTCCGGACCGGTGATCGTCTGGGCGATGCCCTGCGCAAACGGAGACAGCGGAACCCGGGCGATACGGCCGGTTCCGGAGACGGTGCAGACTGCCCACACCTTGTCGCCCGCGGGGTCGAGCGCGAGCTGCGTGGCGATCGGTGAGCCCGCGCCGGGGGAGACTGTGGAGAGTGCGTTGTTCGCGAGCAGGACACGGTGGACGGTGTTGGGCGCGGTCGCGCCGCCGGCGACAAGGACATCCCCCGCGGGCGAGATGCACAGCCCGTCCGCGCCTGTAGGGGATGCGATGGTGGCGGGTGTGCTGAGCGTCAGCGTGGGGACAGGGGACGCCGTGTAGGTCACGGTGACTTTGCGCAGTGTGCCGGTCCCCGCGGCGCGGGTATAGAGCACCTCGCGCTCAAAGGTCGGCTGCGCGAAGGCGGGAGCGCACGGCAACAGCAGAAGCAGGCAGAGTGCGCACCACAGGACCCGCAGGGGAGATTGCGCTGGCGCGCGCGGCATGGCCGCGAACATCGCGGCGAGGGCTCGGGTCTGCGGATGGAAGCTCGGTGGGGACATGGTCCTCGATCGGCGGAGTTCTCGGACCTTGGTCGTTGCACACCGTGTGCGCGGACCGGCGGGAACAACGCCGCGCCATAAGGAGGCCACAGGAACCGACGGGGGCCGGTCCCGGGGCGGGGAAGGGTGATGTGTGGGGCGCAGGCAGGCGCATCCGGCGTCAAAGGTTCACCAAAGTGGCGCGCCGGCAGGACCGATTACAACGAGTCCACCGTGGACGCTTTTACCTCGATGACTTCGGGAGAGGCCATGACGACTCAGCCGCTGACCAAAGACCAAGCCGTTGCCGCCGCGATCCGCGAGATCAGCCACATCGCGACGCTCCCGGAGATCACGCTGAAGATCATCGAGCTGGTGGAGAGCCCCAACTCGACAGCGCAGGACCTGCACAAGGTCATCGCCAACGATCCCGCGCTCTGCTCGCGCATCCTTAAGGTCGTCAACTCCGCGTTCTACGGCCTGCCCGGGCAGATCGGCTCCATCAACCGCGCCATCGTCCTGCTCGGCCTGAACGCCGTGAAGAACATCGCCATCGCCGCCAGCCTCGCCAAGCTGTTCCGCGGCGGATCGCTCACGCCCGAGTTCTCCGCCAAGGACCTGTGGACGCACTCGGTGGCCGTGGCCTCGGCGAGCAAGATGATCGCCGACCACATCAAGCTCGGCCTCTCCGATGAGGCCTTCCTCGCCGGGCTCATCCACGACATCGGGATGATCGTTGAGATCCAGTATGACCGCCAGAAGTTCATCGACGTGCTCGGACGCGTGATGCCCGAGGGCGGGAAGGGCGCGCCGACGTGCTCGATGCTCGAGGTCGAGGAGCAGATCTTCGGCGCCAACCACCAGGACTTCGGGCACGGCCTGTGCGAGAAGTGGAAGTTCCCACGCTCCTTCGCGATGGTAACGGGCTTCCACCACCGTCCGCAGGAGCTGCCGCACGAGGCCCGCACGCTGGTCTCGATCGTCGCCGCGGCGGACCGATTGGCCGGGAACCTTGATGGCTCGTTCCGGCTGGATGTCATGGAAACGACCGTGCCGCCGGAGATCCTGGCGGACTTGAAGATGAGCGCCGAGGCGATGGACCAGATCGCCGCGAAGCTGCCCGAGCAGATCGAGGCGGTGTCGGCGATGCTGGCGACCTGACCGAACCCATGAGAGAGACGGGGCGCCGCACGGACGCGTCCTGAGACCCGCTGCAAGGTTTGTGTGCGCGACCTTTGCGAGAGAAGAACACAGACCCCCGGCAAGGATGCCGGGGGTTGTGTGTTTTTTGGCGGAACGCACTTCCGGAATGCACACCCGTGAATGGGGATGCCGTTCTCGTCGAAGGCGTGTTGAACCTCAGATCGGTGGAAATTCAATCCAAATTCCACCGTTCTGTGGAATCCGATCGCGAAGCGCAACCCTGAACAGGTGCTTACATGCGTCCAGTTATCAACATAACAAGCACGCGGAAAGTCATATTCGCGTGTGAGTGACTTTGGACTTGCAAAGCTCGCGGCGGGCGGTATGCTGATCGCCTTGTGTGCAGAACGCATTGAGGCGTGACCAGTCGTGGAGGGGAGGGAGGGGTGTGGGGGTGCGTGCACGCTGAGTTCCAGATCGAGTTGTTGCGCCATGGGTGCGCGAGCGGACGCCTGAAGGGCGGGGTGGATGCTGCGCGGAGTGCAAGCCAGAACAGGGGAGATCGCATGAATCGTGAGTGGGGATCCAGAATGTCGGCGGGCGAAGGAGCCGGACGGACGGCGCTGTGGGTCGCGATCGGCGTGTGCGTGTGCGCGCTGCTGACCGGATGCAAGTCCAACGAGGGGCGGCCGGACAAGCCGGAGCTGATGTCTGATGGAAGCGGGACATCCTCGCTGGTGCGGTACTCGCTCGCGGAGTACACAGCCGACAAGCGGTTGTACGACGCGGCGATCGCGAATGCGCGGACGGCGAGTGATTCGGCGGAGATGCGGCGACAACTGGAACTCGCCCGGCTCAGCCGCGATGTGATGATCAACCGCGTGCGGTCGGATATTCGCGATCATTCCGGAGAGTTTGAGGATGCGCTCCGGCAGCGCATCGCCGCGATGGCGACCGGAGCGGACTTTGTCGAGCTGGGCCTCTCGGCGGCGACGACCATCGTGGGCGGGGAGAGCGCCAAGACCGTGTTGGCCGCGATCCTGACGGCGGTGAAGGGGGGAAGGATCTCGGTGGACAAGAACTTCTTCCGCGAGCGGACGAGCGAGGCGATTGTCGCCGCTCTTCGGACCTCAAGGCTGACGCAGGACACGGCGATCGTCAAGAAGATGTCGCTGCTCGATGTCCGGCAGTACACCTTCGAGGAGGCGTGGAACGACCTGGTGGACCTGTACTACGCCGGGACGCTGGCCAGCGCGTTCCAGACTCTGTCCGAGCAGGCCGGAGCACGAGCGGAGGCCGCGAAGCAGGAGCAGGTCGCGCTCGACAATGTGCGTGTGGAGATCACCGCGGCGACTCCGCAGGAGATCGCCGACATGGGTCGGCTGTACGGCGCACTGAAGGACATGACGGCGGATCAGGCCAGTGCGATCCTCAGCGAGCTGGGCGTGCAGGTTCTCTCGGGCGCCGATCCGGTCCGTGCGCTGCAGGCCGAGCTTCGGAAGTTGCCGCCGGGAGACGCACGCACGGAAGAGTTCATCAAGGCCTACGACAAGACCCTCGGTCCAGGAGCGTGGTGATGGAGACGATCAGCGACGGAACCTACACGCTGGCACGGACACTCTCCGCGATTCAGTACGAGGAAGCGCGAGGCTTCGAGCTCGTCTCGATGTCGCCGGGGCCGAGCACGGCGACAATCGGCAATAAGCGCGGCCCGGTGAACTATCAGAGCTTCAAGGATCTGGATGCGCCTGGAGTGCAGCCAAAGCCGCTTGAGCTTGTGCCGATCGGCGCAGGGGCCGCTGCGACAGCGCTGATCTCGCAGAAAGATGCCGCGGGGTGGGATCTGGTGGTGTATTGCCAGATCTATGTGAAGAGCCAGCTTGAGCAAGTCGCGGCGTTCCGGAAGCGGTAAGGCGACGGGATCGGTCGGTGGCGGTCGTGGGAGTGGGGGGCTGGCAGAACAACATTGTGGAGGGTGAATCATGATGCAGACGAGTGCAAATCCGCCCGTGAGCACGGGCGGCGGCGCAGGTGGCGGGGGTGGAGTTGCGGGCGCAAACGCCGCGCTCGATGCGCTTGTGGAAAAGTGGCTGGACTACGGCCTGCTGCTGCTGGCGGTCGGAACTGCGGCAATGGCAGCGGTGGAACTGATCAAGGCCCTCTCGCGTGTAAGGCTGTTCTTTCACCGCAGGCGCGTGCAGGCGTGGGTGGGGGACACGAAAGCGAATGGCGGCCGCGAGGCCTATGCGCAACTCATCGCGCTGGTGGCGAGCGACCTGCGCTACGCCAATGCCCTGTTCGATCAGCCGGCGGAAAAGATGATGGCGCAGATTCAGGCCGCGGCGGGCGTGGCGATGGATTATCCCGATCGGCACCCCGCTTTGTACGACTTCCTGACCCTGCCTCCCCGGACGGATACTGAAGGCGAGGCGCAGATCGCTGCCTTTGCCGCGAGCGTTGAGCCGGCTGTGCACGACGCGGAGCTGTGGAAGAAGTTCGCGACCAAGCACCGCGCGAGTGAGGAGGGCGTCGCGCTGATGATCAGCAGCAAGGGGGAGGCCACGCCGGAGAGCGTCCAGGCCAACGAGGCGAGATCGCGATTGGACCCGCTGGTGGCGCGCAGGCTGGATGCGTTCCAGACCTCCGTCGAGTATGCATGGGCGAGGTGGAACCAGGGTCTGGCCGGGGTCGGCAGCTTTGGCGTGCTGCTCTACATCCTCTGGGGCGTCGCGGACACCACGATCGCGTGGCTGTCCTGGTCCGTTCTGGGGGGCTTTGTCTCACCGTTCGCGAAGGACTTCGTGAGCGCGCTGCAGCGGCTGCGAGCATAGGCCATGGGGTTGTTTACACCGCACATCACGTTTCGAAGCGGGAACAACAGCGGGTTCCGTCTCGCGCAGGAGCAGCAGCCACCGGGCACGCTGGATCGAGCCACGGACATCGTGCTGCTTGTTCACGGGTTTGCCAACTCCGAGACGGATGCCAGCGAGCGTTTCTCGAAGTTCAAGGAACTGATCGGGGAGCCCGGCCGGCAGGTGGTCGGTGTGTTCTGGCCGGGCAGCAACTGGTCGGGGCCGGCGTTCTACATGACGAGTATCGGGCGCGCCGACGAGAGCGCTGTGCGGCTGGCAGGCGCGCTGCGCAACGCCGCGGTCGGGCGCGTTCGGCTGCGCGTGTGCATCGTCGCCCACTCGATGGGGTGCCGGCTCACGCTCAGGCTGGTGCAGGAACTGTGGGAGCGTGGCGGCCCGCCGGGGCTGATTGTTGAAGCCGCGGTGCTGATGGCCGCGGCCGTGCCGGTCGGACTGCTCGAACCGGGCGGCGGGTTGCGCTCGTCGCTGGAGCGGACCCCGCGGCTCAACGTGTTGAGTCTGTACTCTGACAATGACTGGGTGCTCAAGGTCGCGTTCCGCGCGGGCCAGAGCGCGGCAGGGGACGGCTGGTTCCCGGTTGCGCTGGGCGCCCGGAAGTGGAACGGCGCCCCGGGCTGCGTTGAGCAGGCGGATGCGCCCGGTGCGGGTCACGGCGACTATTGGTTCGGTCAGTTTCCCGCGGATGAAGCGGGCAGGCACCTGGGCATCGGGAGAGCCGGGGCGGAACGAGCGAGCGCTGTCCGCGGCGTGCCGCTGCGCAGGATTGCCGAGCGGGCGATGTCCGATGGACAAGCGGTCGCGGCGGGGCACAGCGTGGGAGTTCGCGATGTGCCCCACCGGCGACCGAATCGACGCGTGTGATCACTTCATGCCGGTGGCGGGGATCATTTTGACCGGCGCGGCCGCGGGCTTGGCTTCCTGCGGCTTGAGGCCGTCGATCTTGATGCCCAGGTTCACCAGCGCCTGCTCGATCCGGCGATCGCCCTGCTGATAGCCGGAGACCGCCTCGACGATCTTGCCGGACTTGTCGATGACGTAGGACTGCGGAATGCCCGACACGCGGTAGAGCCTGGCGGCGATGCTGGCATCGCGCTCGCGTCCGGCGGGGTCGCGAGCGAGGCGGAAAGCGAAGTTCGCGCTCTTCTGCGCGCCGAAGCGCTCGTACGCGGCGAGGTCATCGAAGACGTTGAGCGCGATGATCTCGACATCCTGGCCCTTGACGGCCTCGGCGACGGAGGAGAGGTGGGGCAGGCCGGCGATGCAGGGCCCGCACCAGGTGGCCCACATGTCGATGACGACGATCTTCTTGCCGCGGAAGTCGGAGAGCTTGAAGGTCTGCGGCTTGCCCTCGGAAGAGTCGGGGTTCCACCAGTGGGCCTCGAAGTCCGGGGCCTCGACGCCTGCCGCGAGCGCGGTGGGTCGCTGGGTGGGCTGGGGCAGACGGATCTGCCGCATGGTGGGTTCCATCGAGAGCTGGGTCCCGTCATCGGAGACCTTGGCGATGTAGTTGAAGTCGTTGAAGCCGAAGGTGCCGCGGATGTCGTAGCGGTCGCCGCCGATGGTAAGCCAGACAGGCTTGGGGAGGTTCTCGGGGGAGAGGGGGCTGGAGGGGTCGTAGAGCTTGTTGAAGCGTCCGTCGTTGTCGTTCTCGATCAGACGGACGGAGTACTCCTTGCCGTCGAGGACGATCTTGCCCTCGCGCATGGATGCGCGGTAATAGTTGATGCTGTCGCGATCGGTGGAGCGGTAGAAGTTCAGGCCGTACTGGCCGCGGGTTGTTGCGCCTTCGGCGGATGCCCAGGAGACATCGAACACCCAGGTGCCGGAGTACTGCGGGCTCTTGCCCTCTTCGGGCGTGGAGACGGTGGGCCAGGCGCCGTCGCCATCGTCGGTGAGGTCGCCGTTGGCGTTGAGATCGAGGTAGATCTTCGCGGGGGCGTCGGCGGGTTCGTCGAACGCGATGGCGTAGGTGGAGGATTCGCCGGAGCCGAGCGTGATGGTCGCATATCGGGGCTTGGCGCGGTAGGTGGGTTCCTTCTTCACGACCGCCGGGCGCTCCGCCGTGAGGGCGGCGGATGAGGGCATGTACATCATGCCCTGCTCGCGGGTGCCTGCCATATCGAGGGCGCGGGGGGCGAGGGTGAGGGTGGCCTTGCCTGCGCCCTCCGGGCCGGCGGACGCAGCTGCGCCGCAGGACAGGAGGAGAGCCGCGGCGGCAACCGCCGACCCGATCAGGGACGGAGACGGGGAACGGAGAGGTCGCATCAAATGAACTCCTTGTCGGGCCGGTTCGGCCACGACATGTATACCGGCAAAGGACGCGTCGGCGACAGTCTTGGTCGCTTAGCGTGGATTGTTGATCCAGCCGAAGCCGTACGGGGACCCTGCGACGTTGCTCCACTGGGTCTTGCGGCGTTCGAGCGGGATCCAGCCTGTGGGGTTGGCGGTGCTGGTGACGTAGAGGTCATCGGCCTCGAGGTCGTTGTCCTCGCGGATGGTCTCGTTTGCGCCCTTGGGGGCCTTGAAGACCTCGGCGTGGCCTTGCATGAAGGAGATGGTGCCCGCGCCGTTGTGGCGCGTGGTGACCTGGTCTCCGGCGAGGCTGCCGCGGGAGCCGCCCCAGAGTCCGAAGAAGGTGTTGGCCGAGTCGGGGTCGTTGGAGTCGCTGGTGAGGCCGTTGTTGAAGTGCGTGCTTTCCTCGATGAACATGGGCAGGCCGGTGAACTGCACAAGATCCGGTCCGCCGACGTTCAGGCCCGGTCGGGTGGACATGGGGAACATGGATGGCTGCTTGAGGTAGCCGACGCGTGTGGAGGTGAAGGTGTACGCGCCCTCCACGCGGTAGAGCATGGTGTAGTCCCAGTTGAGATCGGAGCTGCTTCCGAAGAAGTTGGTCTCGTCGGGGTCGACGGTGGGCTGCACGGCGCGGCGCTTGTTGGTCGGGCACTCGCCGACCTTGTCGACATCGCTGCAGTACTTGTACATCTGGCCGGATTCGTACACGACCAGGGAGTTGGGCCCGTCGCCGAGTGGGCGTCCCCAGCGACCCCAGCCCTGCGCGGGCCAGGTCTGGTCCTTGTAGTCGCCGGCGTACATGTTGACGGCGATGACCATCTGCCGGACGTTGGACTGGCAGACCGCGAGCCGGGCGGTCTCACGCGCCTTTCCGACGGCGGGGAGGAGCAGGCCGACGAGCAGCGCGATGATCGCGATCACGACCAGCAGCTCGATGAGCGTGAACGCGCCGGACGCCGGGCGGGTGCTTCGTGGTGTGTGTGTCGTCGTGTTCATCGCGATCTCCTGTGTCCGCGGTAACAAATCGGTCGGCGGCAAAATCCGCTTAGGCGGTGTGGTGACCCGGATCCTGGAGCAGATCGAACCAGAACGTGAGGGAGACGAGGGGGACGGGGTACTGCAGGCGGCAGCGATAGCCCCGGAAACGATCGGCATCCCACCCCAGCCGCCCGAAGACCGAGCCCAGCATCGCCGAGTATCCCGGGATGTCCGCCGTCGCGGCCATGCCGATGCCGGTTCCGAGCTGATGCAGGGCGTGGTCGATCTCGACATCGTCGAGGTGGAACGCGGGCGCATCGGGCCGGGGCGAACCGGTGGCGATGCTGTGCAGCGTGGTCGTGAGGGTGGGCATGCGGTCGGAGAGCGCATCATCGCGCACGAACACGTCGGCCAGGAGCACCTTGCAAGGGAATCGCGGAGTGTGCGTCTCCCAATGGAACCGGGTGTCCTCGGTCTGGTAGCGCGGCCCGGCGTTTCGCACGACCTGCGCGCCGATCAGTGTGACGGGGTCGTTGACGCGCGGGATGCTCTCGGCGAGCGTATAGAGGTAGAGGTCGTTGCTCTGGTAGAGGCTCAGCGGGGGCGTCGGGCGGGTGCAGTAGTCGTGCAGCAGGTACGCGCTGCCGAGCTCGGGCTGGAGGTCTCCGTCGATCGTCTCGATGCGGCGCTGCTCGGGGGGGGTGCCCGTGGCGTCGCCGCGCCAGCCGAAGACGGTGATGGGCGAACTGGCACGCAGTCGCCGGACGCCGCACTTGCCCAGGATGTAGGCGGTGTCCAGGGTCTTGCCGTCGGCGGAGGGCTGGATGAGCGCGGTGGCGAGCATGACATCGGCCTGGTAGCCCAGCAGCGAGGTCATGGAACGGTGGATCGCCTGCGATGCGCCGCGGGCGCTGCGTGCGCGGATCTCGGCGTTCACGCCGCCGAGCGCGGCATCGAGCGCCGCGCGGCCGCCGGGGAACTCATCGATGAACTGCTCGAAGACCTGCACCGCGCTCTCGGCGGCATCGAGAAGGGGCTTGGGTGTGCCGCGGTCCGCGGCGGCCTCGAGGAAGATGCGCAGTCCGCCGGGGGCGGGAATCTCATGGAGCATCTCGGCGCTGTCGGCGGAGCGCAGGGCCCGCAGGAGGCGTGCGGCGAGGGTGCGGTCTATGTCGAGGGTGCGGGCGAGGGTGGCGGGCCGGGTGGAAACCCCAACACAGCTCCGGACGATGGGACCGAGCGCTTCCTGCAACCTCCGGGCAACATCCGGCGAACGCTCCGTAACGGCGCCCTGTTGGAGCTCGTGAACCGACGTCTCGTTGGGCCGTGCGACCATTCAGACCGCCCTTGTCGTAGTGGGAAAGTGCCCGCCGACGGGGGAATCAGGGGTATCGCGGAGCCGTCTTGGGGGGACAGTCCGTAAAAAGACCATAACTGGAGTTGGTCAGTAAGTCAAGATTGGGCTTGAAATGATCTGAGACTCATGGCAAACTAGGCTTGGGTCGGTTTCGCGCATTGGAGGTGCGGCCCGCCCCGGGACATCGCGTTGCCTCACCAGGAGAAGAGATGAACGTACGCGCTTTCTATCGCGCCGGTCTGGCCGGCTCGGCACTGACTGCTGTCTGCGGTCTTGGCATCGAGCAGGCGAAGGCTCTGCCGCCCAAGACGGCGAGCTTCCTTTATCAGTCTGGATACAACGTCTCGGGAGTGGGTCAGGTGAACAGCCCCTTCTTCGGGGGCTTCAATGGCGGCGAGGGGTTCCGTGGTCTGGCGATCAACAACTCCAGCACCTCGTTTGTGACGGTCGGGATCTTCGCGGACCCGGGGTTCAACCGCGCGGTGCTGGACTCGCGGCTGTCTCCGGTGCCGTTTATGGCCGCGGGCATGGAGAGTCCGTTCTCCGGCTCGATCGCGCTGCCCTCGATCGAGTACACGCTGGTTGAGGTGTTCAGCTCGGCGGTCAACAGCAATCACGATGCGGCGTTCATCGTGCGGGTCGGCCCGGAGGAGTTCACATCGGTGCCGGTGACGACGGGCGTGTTCTTCAACAAGGATGCGATGCCGATCCGGGAGGGGGATCCGGTGACGGCCGCGGGCGTGAGCCCGGGGACGACGTTTGCGGAGTTTGACGCTTCGAGCGTGGTGCACATCACCGACGGCAACCTGCTGCTGCTTGGGTGCCGGATCATCGAGAAGGGGATTCCGAAGAACGCCCTGTTGAAGGTTCAACTGGATGGCTCGGGCAATCTGGTTTCGCAGACGCTTGTGGCGAAGGTCGGCGGGCCCGCGGCGGGCGGCCCCGGCATCTGGGAGTCGCTGGCGGTCGGGCCGCACACGTGCGCGATCAACAACGCGGGCACGGTGATCTACTCCGGCGAGACGTCGGGGGGTGTGAACGGCGTGTGGCGGGACAACACGCTCGTGGCGAGCGAGGGGGGCACCAGCCCGGCGAGCGGGTTGCCGTGGGGATACATGTTCGGGGTTCCGGTCGATATCAACGCCTCGGGGTCTTGGGCGCTGCGCGGCCCGGTGATCGGCGCGACATCGACATGGGCGGAGCAGGGGGAAGCGGGGGAGACGTTCACCAGCGGCGGCGGGGGGACGACCGGCAATGTGCCTCTGGGCGGTGGGCCGCTGGATCTGATCACGGGCTCGCTCAGCTCCGATCACGATGTGGATGTGTACTACATCCGCGTCGGCGATCCCGCGTTGCCGGAGCAGGAGCCCTTCTCGGTGACGACCGTGCCCAACCCCGGCGAGGGATTCGATGGCGCGGCCTTTGACACCGTGCTGCATCTGTTCCGCGATGCGGCGAACGCGAACGGCGCGACGCGGGTCGGACTCGGGCGGTGCGACGATGTTTCGCCGGGGGTGCAGCAGTCGACGCTGACGGCGGCGAGCCTGAACTTCTCGCATGCGCCGGGAGGGACGTACTTCCTGGCGATCTCGACGCCCAAGGCGCGGCCCCTGGCCTCGGGGGCGCAGATGTGGCAGGATGACCCGGCGGCGATCGCCGTGGCCGATGGCAAGGTGTTCTGGGTTGACCCGAGCGAGGGGCAGATCAAGGGCGCGGACACGACGACCGGCGCGATGATCACCCCGCTGCAGGTCGGCGTGATTCCGCCCCAGACGCAGGGGCAGATCGAAGAGGATGCTCCGCTGCTGGGTTCGTTCATCGCGGCGGACCACGATGGCGCGAACAGCAAGCTGTACTTCCTCGAGAAGCGGTTCTTCCCGTGGCGGATCAAGCGGTGCAACCTCGACGGGACGCAGCTTGAGACGGTGCGGACATCGGGCGATCCGGGACCCTCGATCGGCGCAATGCTCACGTTCGCGGTGGACAGCGTGAACAACACGATGTGGTGGTCGCGTCCGGAAGAGAACGGCACCATCAATCGGTGCGATCTGGACGGGCAGAATGCGCAGACCATCATCAGTCTGGAATCCACGCGGGCGACATCGCTGGCGGTGGATGGCATCGGCGGCAAGGTGTATTGGCACGAGCCGGTGGCGAACTCGCTGAACCGCTGCAACCTGGACGGAACGGGGTTCCAGATCCTGGGGTTCCCACTGCAGGTTCGATCGATCGCGACGGATGTCCCCGGGCGCGTGCTGTACCTGAGCATGACCAACGGCACGATCCGCCGGTACAGCCTGGACACGAGTTCGTTCCTTCCGGATCTGACCTCGAGCAACGCCGCGGCGGGGCTTGCGGCGGACCCTGACAACGGCACGCTGTACTGGACGAACGGGATTGAGCGCGGGATCCGTCGGACGGCGATCGCGGTTCCGGCGGTGGAGAACTGGCTGTCGGTCGGCCCGGATGTGGGTGAGCGACCGGCGGACGGGCCGGGGTACCTCGGCGCGTTCGGCAACTGGCAGAAGAACGGGACGCCCGTGGCGACGCCGCTGCCGTATCAGATCAAGCTGACGGGCGCGACGTTCGTGAACCAGTTGACGGTGGTTGCGCGGGACAACACCAAGGTGGTGATCTCGGGCGATGTTCTGCCCTCGACCGCGCCGGACCCGGTGACGACGATCGGCGGGCTGGAGAGCCCGGTGAAGATCAGCGACAACGGGTTGGTTGCGTGGCGCGGCCGCTGGACGAGCACGGTCTCCGGGCAGGCCGGGACGCGGACCGCGCTATTCATGAACACCGAGGAGGTCATCCGCGACAATGGGCAGCCGACGGGCGGCGGGGCGGAGCTTGGCGGCGTGACGGTGTCCCGTTACGGCTTTGACATGAGCCCGAGCGGTCAGTACCTGATCGCCAACACGTTCAATGGCTCGTTCTTTGGCGGCGCGGGCAACCGCTGCGTGCTTGTCAGCTTCGACTCGGTCCCGCCCGGGGCGTGCCCGGCTGACTTCGACGGCAACGGCTCGGTGGGTGTGCCGGACATCTTCGCGTTCCTTGCGGCGTGGTTTGCCCAGGGCGCGGGGGCCGACTTCAACGGCGACAGTGTTGTGAGTGTTCCGGACATCTTCGCATTCCTGGCGGCATGGTTTGCCGGGTGTCCATAACAGGTTGTGTTTCTGTGCCCCCACCCGCGTCCGAGCGGGGGCCGCAGTTGTTCCCCGACGGGCGCGACCGGATCGACGAATCGATCCGGGTGTAGAGAGATTTGTTAAGGAGAGAGATGATGAAGAAGCTTGTGTTCACCCTGACAGCCGGCACGCTGCTGTGCGCATCGTCGGCGTTCGGCCAGATCTGGGCCGAGGTCGCCTCCGGCGGCACCAACGGCGCGACCGATGCGGGCCCGCTGCTGGCGACCGCCAACATCACGAGCGGCGTCGGCCCGCTGACGAACATCACCGGCTCGCTGACGGCCGGAACCTACCCGGACTTTGTGGACTACGACGCGGACATGTTCTGCATCCGCATCGATGACCCGATGGCGTTCTCGGCCACATCGCTCTCCGGCGACACGGTGCTTGCGCTCTTCGACATGAACGGCGTGGCAATCGCCTTCAACGACAACCGCACGGACAGCCTGACAGCGACGACATCGCAACTCTCTGCGTCGTGGATCTCGGGCCTTGTCGCCGGTCAGGATTACTTCCTCGGCGTCAGCCGCGTGACGGGCAACGACGCGCTCCGTCGCTACACCCGTCCGATCGATTCCAACGGCAACCTGATCTTCTCGGGGCCGGCGAACCTGAGCGACATCAACGATCCGAACTACGGCGATCGTCGTGCGGACCTGCTCCCCATCACCGCGGGCACCGTGCTTGCCGGTTGGGAAGTTCAGCCAATTGGCACCCCGGCTCCCTTCAACGCCAGCTACAACATCGAACTGGCCGGCGTCACGTACAGCGTTCCCGCTCCGGCGGGTCTGGGCCTGCTCGGCCTGGGCGCGCTCGGCGCTCTTCGTCGTCGCCGCTAAGCAGCGACCTTGTGATCACCCATCCGCGGCTCATCATCGACAGGTGATGAGCCGCCTTCACACTTCTCGGGAAAGGACACGACATGCCCCGCATCCGTTCATCATCCGCGATTGTCTGTGCGACGGCCTTGGCGGCGGGCGCGGCATGCTCGGCCCAGACGTTCAGCGACGAGACCGCGGCGGCGGGCCTGACGTGCACGCACGTTTGGAACATCGCGGTCGATCCGCAGGTGATGGCCGCGGGCGGCGCGGTTGGAGATTTCAATCGCGATGGGCATCAGGACCTGTTTGTGCTCGGCGGCTGGGGGAACGCGGACCGGCTGTTCATCAACAATGGAGACGGGACGTTCACCGAATCCGGCGCGGCGTGGGGCGTGGACCGGCAGCATCTGGGTCTGGCGGTCGCGGTTGGCGACGTTGACGGGGACGGCTGGCTCGACTTGTACGTCACATCGGAGCCAAGCGGAGTTGAGTCGGCGAACGCGCTCTATCGCAACAACGGCAATGGGACGTTTACAGATGTTGCCGCCGCGGCGGGTGTGGACAGGCCCAGCCTCGGGCTGGCGGGCGGCTGGGGCGCGGCGTTTGGCGATTATGACCTCGATGGGCATCTTGATCTGGCGGTTGCCGACTGGCTCAACCCCGCGACCGGGAATCGGTTGTTCCGCAACAATGGCGACGGGACGTTTGCGGATGTCACCGCGGCGGCGACGGGGAGCGGGCTTGCGGCGCGGCAGGGCTTCTCGCCCCGGTTCTGCGATATGGATGGGGATGGCTGGCCCGATCTGCTGTGGGTGAGCGACTTTGGCCGCAGCGCGTACCTTGTGAACAACGGAGACGGGACATTCACCGAGAGCACCGTGGCATCGGGCACGGGGCTTGATGGCAACGGCATGGGAACGAGTGTCGGCGACTTCAATGGCGATGGCCTGCCGGATTGGTTCGTGTCTTCGTTGTACTCGTTGACGCCGCAGCCGAATCAGCCCGGCACGGGCAACATGTTGTACATCAACAAGGGCGCGCACGTGTTCAGCGAGTCGGGGGTTGGCGCGGGAGTGGTGGACGGGGGATGGGGATGGGGCTCGGTCGCGGTCGACTTTGACCACGACGGGCGGGTGGATATCGCGCACACCAATGGCTGGCCTGATCCGGAGTTTGCGACGGACCAGACCAAGGTGTTCCGCAACACGACGATCGGCGGCGTGGTGTCGTTTGAGCAGATCGCGCCCGGCTGCGGGGTGGCGCACACCGGCCAGGGGCGGGGCATGCTGAACTTTGATTATGACGGCGACGGCGCGCAGGATGTGGTGATCTTCACCAATGATGGCGAGCTTGTGCTGTATCGCACGCAGCCGCCCGCCAACACGCACTGGCTGCGGCTGTTCTTTGCGACCGGCGCCGCGACGGGCATTGCGCCCGACGGATACGGCGTGCATGTCACCGCCACGATCGGCGGCATCGCCCAGCACCGCTGGGTGTGCGGCGGGTCGAACTTCCTCAGCCAGAGCGAGCTGTCAGCGCACTTTGGTCTGGGCGCATCGGGCGTGGTGGATGAGCTGCGGGTCCGCTGGCCCGACGGGCGCGAGCACGTGTGGACGAACGTCGCGGCGGATCGAACCATCACCATTCCGGTGTGTGTGGCCGACTTCAATCAGGACGGCATCGTGAACGTTTCCGACATCTTCGCGTTCCTGAGCGCGTGGTTCGCCGGCGGCGGCGACGTCAATCTCTCCGGTACATCGACGGTGCCGGACATCTTCGCCTTCCTCGCGCGCTGGTTTGCCGGTTGCTGATCGCGGCGGCAGCCGCGTCTCACGGCCCCTCTCTCGACTCGAATGACGATTCTGCAAGGAGCCCTCGATGATCCGATCGACAATCGCCCGTGCACTCTCCGCCGCCGCTGTGCTTGCAGTTGTTGGCGCCGCGGCGGGCGATCCCCCGCCGTTCACGGTCACCTCCGCCGCTCGCTCCGGCAACATTGTTCCTGGTTCCGGCCAGATCAGTTCGCCGACATCGTTCGGTCCCGGGCAGGGACGCGGCGTGCTGAAGGTCGCGGTGAACGATTCGGGCGAGTGGATCATCGATGTGCACGTGGTGCAGACCGACACGACGCTGGATCAGGCGCTGCTTCGCAGCGCGACCGGGCTCACGCCGTACATCGCCGAGGGCATTCCGGGGAGCATCTTCGAGCCCACGATCAACCATGTGGCCAACGGCTTCCACTCTCTCTCGCTCAACAACGACAACGATGCGGGCCTGGCGATGGGACTGTTTGAGGATGACTTCTCGCAGTCCAATCCGTCATCGGCGGCGTATCTCAACGGCGAGCATGTGCTCGCGATCGAGGGTGGCCTGGTTTCGGCGGCGGGGCTCGATGCGGGCACGACGTGGGAGCCGTTTGCATCCGATTCGGTCGTGCGTCTGATGGACAGCGGGCGCGTGCTCATCGTGTCTCGCGTCAATGAGAACGGGAACATCCGCCGCGTGGTGCTTGTGGCGCAGCTGGATGGCTCGGGGAATGTTGTGTCGCGCACGCTCATGGCCAAAGAGGGGGGGGCGGTCGGCGCTGGCCCGGACACCTGGCAGTCGATCGCGGGCGGCGGGCACGCGGCTTCGATCAGCGATTCGGGCGTCGTCGTGTTCTCCGGCGTGACGAACGGCGGGACCAACGGGGTGTACAAGTCGGGCACGGGGTTTGTCGCGGTGCAGGGCGGGCCATCGCCTGTCGCCGGCCAGAACTGGGGCGCACTCTTTGGCGCGCCGGTGGACATCAACAGCGGAGGCGTGGTTGCGATCCGCGGTCCGCTTGCCAACGGCGACGGCGTGTACCTCGAATCGGAGATCAAGGATGCGGGCGATGGCCCGGACTCCGCGGACCGCACGTTTGGCAATGGCCCATTGACGCTCATCTCCGGCGTGCTGGGGAATGACCATGATGTGGACATGTACCGCATCATCATTTCTGATGCCGCGACTTTCTCCGCGACCACGGTTCCCAATCCGGGCGAGGGCTTCGCCGGGGCAGCGTTCGACACGGTGCTGACGCTGATCGCAAGCCAGGAGAACGGCACGCGTGGCCGGGTTCAGTGCGACGATGTGTCTCCGTCGGTTCAGCAGTCCACCATCACCGGCGCTCAGGCGGTCAGCGGACGCGAGTATTACCTCTGCGTGTCGACTCCGAAGTCCAGGCCCGTTGCTCGCGTGTGGCACTATGCGACGGATTCGTTTCCCGACTATGACATCTGGTTCGGCGACCCCGCGGGCGTGACCGTCGCTTCGGGGCTTGTGTTCTGGCCGATGCCGGCCGCGGGAGTCATCCAGTCGCGGACGACCGCCGGGGTTCCGCAGGGTGACATCTCCGCCAGCCTGGTTTCGCCGCACATGGCGGCGGACCCCGTCGCGGGCAAGCTCTATTGGGCCAATCGCGGCGGCACCGGCGGCGCGAAGATTCTTCGCTCCAACTTCGATGGCTCGAGCGTCGAAGAGATCGTCACCGTTCAGGGCTTTGGCACGCTGACCGCGTCCGGGGCCACGGGCATCGCGCTCGATCTTGTCAACGGCAAGCTCTACTGGAGCCGCAGTGTCTTCGGCGAGATCAACCGGTGCAACCTCGACGGCAGCGGTGCGGAGCGCGTGATTCAGGACTACCCGCCGACGGGTGAGGTCGTCCCTGCCGGCCCGCAGCTCGGCAACTTCGCGCCATCCTCGCTGGCGATCGATGCGGCAGGCGGCAAGGTCTACTGGGTCAATGCGTTCCTCGATCGGATCGAGCGATCCAATCTTGACGGCACCGGACGCGAGACGCTCGCGGTCGGAGCGGGCGCGGTGTCGTTCGATCTGCACACGGCTTCGGGCAAGATCTACTGGTCCAACACGGCCGCGGACAAGATCCAGCGGTCGAACCTTGATGGCTCCGCGCCGGAGGATGTCCTGCTCACTCCGGGACCGGCATCGATCTCAATCGATTCGGCCGCGGCACGGATCTACTGGACCAACACGACCGACCGCGAGGTCCGGTCGGCGATGCTGACGGGCGCGGGCGAAGCGGTTTTTGTCTCCGTCGGGCCGAATGTCGGCGAGCGCATCGCCGACGGAGCGGGCTCGGGAAGCGCGTTCAGCTCGTGGATCCGTTCGGGCTCGCCCTCGGCCACCGAGTTGCCGTATCAGGTGCGCATCACCGGCGCGACCTTCCGTCACGAGAATGCGATCATTGCAAAGGGGAACCAGAAGGTGGTCGCCACCGGCGACGCCATTCCCGGCACCACGCCCCACCGCATGGTGTCGATCGGCAGCGCGACCGCACCGATCCAGCTGAGTGATCGCGGCGATGTGCTCTGGGCGGGCAACTTCAGCCAGCCGACCGCCTTCAACAACTACCTCTTCAACGGCTTGTTCTGGAACGGCGAGCGGGTCATGGTGTCGATGGATGTTGTCCCCGGGACGAATCTTGATGATCAGAAGCTGGTCAGCGTGTACCTGACCCCGTACTCCATCTCTCAGAGCCGCAGCGGCGAGTATGCGATGGTCGCGGTGAACATGCAGGACCCGCCGTACAACTTCACGCCTCAGCGGGACAACGCGCTGCTGGTGCATTTCACCCTGCCCGATGCCTGCCCGGCGGACTTTGACGGGAACGGTACGGTCGCCGTGCCGGACATCTTCGCGTTCCTGGCCTCGTGGTTTGCGCAGGGACCGGGGGCGGACTTTGACGGCAGCGGCACGGTCGCCGTGCCCGACATCTTCGCCTTCCTCGCGGCGTGGTTTGCCGGTTGTCCCTGATCGCAGCGTCGCGGCCCTGACCGCGGAGCACTTCATTCACGTTCAAGGCCCGGGCCCGCAGCCCGGGCCTTGTTTGCTTGTGAAGCAAGCGTGTATCGGTCGTCGCGCGGCCGGTCACACAGGCTCGGAGGACCACGCCCGCCGTAGCCGCAGGCTGTTGAGCACCACCGAGATGCTGCTGAACGCCATTGCCGCGCTCGCGATGATCGGGCTGAGCAGCCAGCCCGTGAGCGGGTAGAGCACGCCCGCCGCCACGGGGATGCCGATGATGTTGTAGATGAACGCCCAGAAGAGATTCTGGCGGATTGTCCGCATCGTCGCGTGCGAGAGTGCGATCGCCTGCACGACGGTGCGGAGGTCGCCGCGCATGAGCGTGATGTCCGACGCCTCGATCGCGACATCCGTCCCCGTCCCCATTGCCAGCCCGACATCCGCCTGCGCCAGCGCGGGCGCATCGTTGATGCCGTCGCCGACCATCCCGACCACCAGGCCCTGGTCCTGCAGCCGCTTGACATGCGCTGCCTTCTCTTCGGGAAGCACCTCAGCAAACACCATGTCGACGGAGATGCCGACTTCCGCCGCGACGGCCGCGGCCGTCAGCGCGTTGTCCCCGGTGATCATCCCCACCCGCAGCCCCATCTGCTGCATCTGCTTCACGGCGTCCTTGCTCTCGGGCTTGATCGTGTCGGCGACGGCGATCAGGCCCGCGGCCGCACCGTCGATCGCGACGTACATCGGCGTCCTGCCCTGCCCCGCGAGCGTGCGAGCGGATGCATCGAGCTCAGACGTATTGATTCCCTTCGCAACGAGCAGCTCCCGTTTGCCGACAAGCACCCCGCGACCATCGACCGTCGCCTCGATTCCGCTCCCGACGGTTGCCCGAAAGGTGCTCGGTTCCGACAAGGCTGCGCCGCGGCCCCTTGCGCCCTCGACGATCGCCGCGGCGAGGGGGTGCTCGCTGTGCCGCTCCGCCGATGCCGCGAGCCTCAACAGGTCGGATTCATCGCCCCCCCGGGCGACGAGAACATCGGTCAGAGCAGGCCGTCCTTGCGTGATGGTGCCGGTCTTGTCGAGCACGATCGCCGTCAGGCGGTGCGCTGTTTCCAAGGCCTCCCCGCCCTTGATCAGGATCCCGTGCTCCGCGCCGCGTCCGGTTCCGACCATGATCGCCGTCGGCGTGGCCAGGCCCAGCGCGCACGGACACGCGATGATGAGCACCGAGACCGCCGTGATCAGGGACATGCTCAGCCGCGTATCCGCCGGCGCGGCGAACCACCAGACGCCGAAGGTGATGGCGGCGATGCCGATGACGATCGGCACGAACACGCCGCTGATGCGGTCGGCCAGGCGCGCGATGGGCGCCTTGCTCCCCTGGGCCTCCTGAACCAGCCGGACGATCTGCTGGAGCGCGGTGTCCTTCCCCACGCGCACCGCGATCAGCCGCAGTGCGCCGGTTGTGTTCATGGTCGCGCCGAACACGGTGTCCCCCGCACGCTTCTCGACCGGCACGCTCTCGCCCGTCAGCATGGACTCGTCCACCGCGGACTCGCCGGTCTCGACGCGGGCATCGACGGGGATCTTCTCCCCCGGCCGCACCAGCACCGCCTCGCCCACTTGCACGCTTTCGATCGGCACATCGATCTCCGCCCCATCGCGGACCACGCGCGCTGTTCTGGGCTGCAGGCCCATCAGCTTGCGGATCGCCGCGCCGGTCTGCCCGGTTGCGCGGGCCTCGAAGTATTTGCCCAGCAGGATCAGGACGATGATTACCGCCGCGGCCTCGAAGTACACCGGCGCCATGGTCACTGGCTCCATCCGGCCGTGCGACATCGCGCCCGCTTCCGCCGTCACCCCGGCGAAGAACGAGGGCCATATCGTCGCCGCCAGCGAGTAGAGGTATGCAGCGCCCGTTCCCATTGCGACGAGTGTGTCCATGTTCGCGCTCAGGTGCCGCAGGCCCTTCCATGCCGACCGGAAGAACTGTCCGCCGCACCAGAACATCACCGGTGTCGTCAGCGCAAGCTGCACCCAGTTGATCCACGGCACGTTGAGCGCATCGATCGTTCCGTGCGACATCGCGATCACGAGCACGGGTATCGACAGCGCTGCGCCGACCAGCATCTTGATCAGCAGGCGACGAGTCTGTGCATCATCCACGTGCATGTGGGCCGCGTGCTCGTCATGACCCTCGGCCGCGAGCATCGCGGCGTGGTCGTGCCCCGCGTGGCCGTGCGGCGGGTTCGGGGGTGAGCTTTGAGTCTGGCCCTGGGCCGCTCGCGGCGGTACCGTCGCCTGATACCCGATGTCGTTGACAGCCTTGGCGAGAGCTTCGGGGCCTGTGGCCGCGGCGTCATACTTCACGGTCGCGACACGCGTCGCATAGTTCACATTGGCCGACGACACACCCGGCTGCTTGGCGAGCCGTCGCTCGATGGTCGCAGCGCACGATGCGCAGCTCATCCCCTGGATGGGCAGGTCGCACCGCTCGATGGTCCCGCCGGCGGGCGCGATGTCCGCATCGTTCTTGCCCGCTGGTGCGTGGGCATGTGGGTCTCTTTGGGTATCACTCATGGAGGCTCCAATCCTGCGCATGCATCCGTGTCGGCATCCAATCGACGGCGATGTGCGCACCGTCAGGCTCAGCGACTCAGCTTCCCGACCATGTTCAGGAGTTCCTCGATCATGTCATCGCGCTGGGCGGCGTCCCCCTGCATGGCCGCCGCGGCACAGAATGTCAGGTGATTCCGTAAGAGGTTGCGAGCGACAGCGTGCAGCGACTCGCGCACCGCGGAAACCTGGGTGATGATGTCGGCGCAGTAGCGGTCATCCTCGATCATCGCGGCGATCCCCCGCACCTGCCCCTCGATTCGGCGCAGGTGCATGAGGTTCGTGCGACGGAGCGATGCATCGACACCGACAGCATGTCGTCCCGTCTCCGTGGGGCAAGGCTTCTTGCCGTTGATCGTGATCGCTCCGGCCGCGCACCCACACGGGCAAGCGATCGGCTTGGCCGCGGCGCGCGATGGGGTGCTGGACCGCTTAGTTCCTTTGTTCGCACGTGCTCTGGCCATCATGAGTCTCCGGATGTCCGGGGTGTCGCATCGGAAGCGCACCCCGCGGCAAGCGTGGATGTAAAGTATACCCCATGGGGGTATACTGGACCACTCTGGATCAACTTAGGCCGCCCTCGTGGCGCCTTCGTGGCGTGTGCGCCGTTGAGCAGCGGGAGGTCGATCGGCGGTGCGGCTGACCCTCCGCTGCTGATGCCGCGGAGCCGCAGCGCGGCCTCCACCTCCTCGCGAAGCGCCGCGGTCCAGCGCACGCGCTGCAGGTTGCCCGCCATGTACCCGTAGTCCAGCTTGGGCGTGAAACCGACAAGCCGCTACGCGTTCACCAGCCCGCCGAATCGGTTGCAGTAGAAGTGGCTGCCCGGCATGCCCGGGGTTTCGTTGATGAGCTTCTCGGAGAGGAAGCCCCGGCGACCCAGCAGCGCGGCGAGTTTCTTGAGGGCGGACTCACTCGTGATGCGGGCGGTCCACGAGGCCATCACCGGCCGGACCCGGTCAAAGAGCGGGCGGGGGTGTGGCGTTTGGGCCGCACCGCCGACGAAGTGGGGGGGGCGGGTATCCGTAAGTCTCGTATTCAGCGTGTCTTAGAACAAGTGGAGCGGAAGGGACTCGAACCCTCAACCCCTAGCTTGCAAAGCTAGTGCTCTACCAATTGAGCTACCGCCCCATGGCCCCCCGCAATCATGCACTTCGGCCCCGTGCCGACAGGTCACGATCATACCCGTCGCCCCCGGCACAGTCCTACGCCGATCCCGCTCCCCGGAAAGTCCGGCGCGTCCGTTTCTTGACTCCCGCGGCGGGCTTGTACCGCTTCCGTGCGCCCGGCAGTCTCGCGTCGGCACGGTTGCGACTGTCCCCACTTGGCGGGCACGAACACTCCGCTTCACGTGTCTCGCTGCGTGAGGCTGGCGCAGACATATCGGAGCGACTGACACCCCTCGGACACCGCCGTCCACGCCCGATCGACGCGAAGTGTTTACACGCAGGGCGCGAACCAGGCGCTCAGAAACGCAAAGATGTCCGGAACGCCGATCGTCCCGTCGCGGTTGAAGTCCGCCGTGTACGTCTGCGCGAACCATGCGCTCAGGAAGGCGAAGATGTCGGGGACATTCACGATGCCGTTGTTGTCGAAGTCTCCGGAGCATCGCGCAAACACCGACATCCGGTAGTACACCTCGATCGCCGCGGGGTTGGGCTCAGTCACCAGGTCACGCGTGTCCGCCGTAAAGTAGATGTCCACCTCGCCGTTGCCGAAGCGGTTGGTCATGTACATATTGTCGATGCCCGTCGTCAGATCGGTGAGCGTGATGTTCGGATCGGGCAACCCATCCCCGTCGACATCGACGGGCTCAGTCTCACGAAGGATCAGTTGGCCATTGAAGATCAGTGCCTCGCGTACACCGCCATCGGTCACGTTCCAGCTCACGACCCAGTCGCCATGATCGTTCAGGTCCGCCCAATCAAATGCGCCCGTCAGCGGAAAGCCGCCCACGGTCTGCCCCTCGCGCAGAATGATCTCGCCGTTGAGCATCACAAAGTGATCCGCCGTCGTCGCGGCATTCGTATCGCCCGCCAGTAGCCAGCTCCCGCTCTCGTTCACGTCCAGCGCGGCGAACGCGCTGTACGCCTCCACCCCGTCTCCGCCCGCCGCGACGGATACGGCAGTGCCTTCCCGCACGAGCCCGCCGCCGGCATTGACCGCATTCCCATTCATCACGACCACGTTGTCGGTCGCGGTCGGTCCGGTCACCACCGCAATACCCATCCAGTTCGTCCCCAGGCTCGACACCCGGAACCCGAACGTCACCGCGGTGCCCGCATTGACCAGCTCCCCAATCCCGCCAACCACATCATCCGTGATAAGCACCGGGATCGCCGGATTCCCGCGAAACAAGCCGCGGCGTTGTGTGCTGCCTCCGACGGTGTCTGTGTATCCCCCAACCCACCAAACCTCGCCGCCGTTGGTCATCGTCGGACGGCTTCCAAACGTCCAGAAAAACCCCGGCAGATTCAAAATCGGGTCACCCTGCACAGCGACCGGCGTGTCATCGACCCACACGGAATCGAAGTTTCCAACCGGGCCGCCCGTTCCGCTCGCGCTATACCCGAACGATCCCGAGTTCGCAAAGCCGTAGAACGTCTCAATTGAAGTTTGCACCAACGGACCAAACGTCCCCTCAGTGCGGAGAATGCTTCCCGGTCCGCCCGTCGCGTTCCCCCACATCTGGCTGAGGCCCGCGGCCGTCAGACTGATGGAATAGCCACCAATCCCATTCACCGCGACATTGTTCAGCGACACCGCGTTTCCATCCACAAGCTCGCCTTCGCGCAGCAGAGGCACCGGCTGCGCTGCCGCCACACCGCCGCTCGCGGCGATCAAAGCGCAGGCAAGAGCGATCTGGGAACGCTGAGTGTTTGGACGCATGGTCATGCCCTTCCTTCAAGAACCAAGAACAGCAACGCTCCGAGCCTACCCCCGGGGGCTCACCCTTGCCAGCAAAAAACCTCGGATGAAGACAACCCCCATGACCGTCCCCTCCCGCCCGGGGCGGCCGGACACCACGCGGGTCAATACGACCACAGGCTTCTCGGCCCGTCGTCGCACCGCCCGGCCTCGTGCCGGTCCATTCAAGATCGAAAGCGGAGAGAGGGGGATTCGAACCCCCGATACAGACCGTAATCCGTATAACGGTTTAGCAAACCGCCGCCTTCAGCCGCTCGGCCATCTCTCCGGAACCGCCAAGTGTAGTCGGTCACCCCCCGGCCGCCAATCGCCCCAATCCGCCGCTTCGGCTGGTCCGACCGTCTCTCAAGAACCCCGTCTCGCCGGTCCCAAGCCCCTCTCTCGGCGATACCCAAACACCACCTGGCGGTCACCCCGAGCATCCCGCAAACCAAAGACCCAGGAACGCGAAGATATCCGGGACCTGAACTTCTCCGTTCCCATCGACATCCGCCGCAGCGCTTCCGCCAAACCACGCGCTCAGGTACACAAAGATGTCCGGCACCTGCACCTGTCCATTGCCGTCAAAGTCCGCTGTGCAGCACGCCGCGGGTTCGCCCGCCAAAGCGCACGGCACCGCAACCCCCTGAAACACGCCTCCCGCCGCAGCGCAATCCGCTTCCAGCACAGTCGTGCAGCTGAAACCCATGCAGCACGCGCCGACCGGGTTGTCATACTGCACGCGCATCAGCGACCCGCGCCGCAGAACGAGCAGTCGTCCAGCGCCATCCAGCCCGAAGTCCACAACGGCGCTGAATCCGGTCGCAAACGCCGTTGAGACGTTCGTCTGCGTATTCATCGCACGCACCCAGCCGCGCCCGTGATCGCCGAAGAAGTACGCACCATTCATGCTCGTCGGGAAGTTCTTCGTCGTCGCGTTGTAGAACACCCCTCCAACCACCACAAACCCATTGATCTCAGGATTGATCGTGGCCGAGCGCGGATACGCCAGGATCGGCTGGGTGAACTGAGGGAACGTCGCCGCATCGAACACCCCCTCCGTCGCGGGCCAGCCATAGTTCGCTCCGGCAACCCCTTCGTTGATCTCCTCCCAACTCGCCGCGCCAACATCGTTGATGAACATCCGACCGGTCACGCGGTCAATCGCGAACGTAAACGGGTTCCGAAGCCCCAGCGCCCAGATCGCGCGGTTGTCCCCGGTGGTCGAGTCGTAAAACGAATTGTCAGCCGGAATCGTCCCGTCCGCGTTCAGCCGGAGGATCTTCCCGAAGATGCTCGACATGCTCTGCGAGTGAGCGGTATTGGCGTGATCCCCAAGCGCGACATAGATCTTCCCATCGATCCCAAACTGCACCTCGCCGCCGAGATGGATCCCCGACGATGCCCCGAGATCAAACAGCTCCACCTCGCTCTCGGCGAGCGAGACATCGCTCCCGGCCTCGACTGTGAACCGCTTCAGCTTCCCGCGTGAGCCCGGCGCGGGAGTGTTGATGTACGCGTACACAAAGCCATCGCTCATGAAGGTCGGGCTCACCGCCAGCCCGATCAGTCCCTGCTCCCCGCTCGAGTTCACGCTGAACGAGTGCATCGGAGTCGGCAGCAGCGCGCCATTCTTCCAGACCAGCACATCCCCGGACTGCTTGGCGATGAGCACGCGCCCATCGGGCGTCTGTGCCATGCTCGTTGCATTGCTCAGCCCGCTCGCGATGGTCGTGTATGAGTACCCCGCGGGGACGGTCTGCGCCTCCGCCGCCGATCCGCCCCGCAGCAGTGCAGCGACAGCCAGCATCCAAACCAAAACTCGCGGTGTGTACACGGTCAACTCCACAGGACCAGCCGCCGCGGCGAACGCCCGGACCCGGTCCACCCCTCCATACGTCAAAGTCCCCCCCGGCAGTTGCCTGCAAGAAACGAATCCTGCTTCATTCCCGCCCCTCGCTACAACCCCGCCCCTCGCAGCCTCCCAATCAGCTCCGCCGCCCGCTCCGCGCTCACCCCGCAGTCCCGCTCCGCAGCCGGACGCACCCACACCGTCGCCCCCGGCTCCGGATCAACCGGCTCCACATACCGCGGGATCACGTGCCAGTGCACATGCCCCGCCACATTCCCCAGACACTCATAGTTCAGCCGCCGCGGCGAGAAACACCGCACAATCGCACCCGCCACCTGCGCCACATCCTCCCACAGCCGCACCTGCCTCGGCACCGGCAGCGCGTGCAGTTGCTCCGCGTGCTCCTTCAGCACCAGCACGCACCACCCCTCGTACCGCTGATGCTCGTGCAGAAACACCACCGACTCGCGCAGCTCACAGATCCGCAGCGCCGCCGCCGGATCGCCCAGCCGCGCACACAGCGGACACGACGCAAGCCTTGATGCCTCTCGCCCCATGCCTCGATGCCTTCTTCTGATAGAATCTTTGCCCGAAAGAGGGTCTGCACCACGGAGATCACGGAGTCCACGGAGAGGGCGAATCAGACGCCAGGTGACAGTACACCAGCAGAACTCATCTTGGAGGGCTGGTGTGGATCTCGCACACCCAGTTTGCTATTCACAATAATCTGACGCGTTCAATCCCGATTCCTTGATTGCGACCAGTGCCTGCACGGCAAGCTGAATCTCCGCTTCACTGCCCGGTTTCGTGATGTCCACGCCGCACGACTGTGCGACCTGTTCCATGATTTGGCTGCGTGGGACGCGGCACTTCTGTCCCATCAGCATGGCGCATGAGCGAAGATGCGACATGCGTTGGTTGACCGGCAGCGATTCATCGAGTGCGTCGCGCTTGTGAGCGGAAAAGGACATGAACTCGGCCAGCTCCGTCAACTTCGATGCTCGCAATCATCGGATCCGTCTCGCCCTTCCTCTCTCCGTGCTCTCCGTGTCCTCCGTGGTGAAATCCGTTCCGGACTTCACACGGACACGGTCTCCGCCGCCGCCTGCTTCTCGCTCACACGCTGAATATCCGCGCCGAGCATCCGCAGCCGCTCCTCCATCCGCTCATACCCGCGGTCGAGGTGATACACGCGGCTCACCGTCGTCGTCCCCTCCGCCGCGAGCCCCGCGATGATCAGGCACGCCGATGCACGCAGGTCGCTCGCCATCACCGGCGCGCCCACCAGCTTCTTTACACCGCTGATGATCGCCGTCGGACCCTGCCGAAGCACCTTCGCGCCCATGCGCCCAAGCTCGGCGACATGAAGGAACCGCTCCGGATAGATCCGCTCGGTCACGACCGAGTTCCCCTCGGCCATCGTCAGTAGCGCCACCAGCTGCGCCTGCACATCCGTCGGGAACCCCGGGTGCGGCTGCGTCGTCACCTCGATCGGCCGAAGCAGGCGCGAGCACGTCACGCGAACCGTCGTCCGCATCAGGTCCCGCCCCGCCGTCGGTGCGCTCTTCTCTTCGCTCAGGATCACGCCGACCCGGCTCAGCGCATCGCACGTCGCGATCATCGCGTCCATCGGGCAGTTGTCGAGCGTCACATCCCCGTTCGTCGCCGCCGCGGCGATCATGTACGTCCCCGCCTCAATCCGGTCCGGGATCACCGCGTGCTCGGTCCCCTGCAGCGCTTCAACACCATCAATGATGATGCGAGGCGAGCCCGCCCCGCGGATCCGCGCGCCCATCGCGTTAAGCATCTTCGCAAGGTCCACGATCTCTGGCTCGCACGCCGCGCACTCGATCATCGTCTGGCCTTCGGCCAGCGTCGCCGCGCTCATCACGTTCGCCGTCCCCAGCACCGTTGAGCCAAACGGCCCGCCGAGGAAGATCCGCCCGCCCTTGAGCCTCCCGCCCTTCCCGCCCGGCACCCGCGCGACGATGTCGCCCTGGTGCAGCTGGATCTCCGCCCCCAGCCCGCGAAGCCCGTGCAGGTGCAGATCGACCGGCCGATCCCCGATCGCGCACCCGCCCGGCATCGACACCCGCGCAAACCCGCGACGCGCCAGCATCGGCCCCAGCGTGCAGATGCTCGCCCGCATCGTCTTCACGATGTCGTACTTCGCGTGGCTTGCCGATTCGTCCTGCGCGTGGATCACCATCTTCCCGCCCGCGAAGCTCGCGTCCGGCGGCGGGACAAAGTCCACGTGGCACCCGAGCTGCTCGAGCAGCTTCACCATGTTGCGGATGTCCGCCAGGTCCGGAACATCGTTCAGCAGCAGCGGCCTGTCCGTCAGAAGCGCCGCCGCCATCAGCGGCAACGCCGCGTTCTTGGAGCCCTTGATCGTCAGCCGACCGCTCAGGCGCGCGCCGCCGTTGATCACAAACTGATCCATGAACTCTCTCCAGATGAGGACGACCGCTTGGTCCGGATAACCGCGACCGGGGCCACAGCATATCGGCCCCGAAGTCCATGACCATCGGCCGGGGGAGCAAACTCCCTGCAAACATCGCAAGCTCTGCCCGGGCATGGGTTTGCGGCAAGATCGCCTGACAAGAGTCGCCGCTGTCGAGCCCAGGGTTACCGGCTCGGATCAACCGGCTTCTCCATCGAGCCGACTACACCCGCGTCCGATCGTCGCGATTCAGCGCCAATCCCGCGCGCATCGAGCGGGTAACCACGTTCCATGCGTCGTTCTCGGGAGACTCGCCATGCTCAAACGCTACCTGCACGCCATCCTCGCCTGGGGAATCATCCTGAGCGTCGGTGCAGTTGTCACGCTCCAAACCGCGTCCGCCTCCGACGATTCCGACCCTTATGCCAACCTTCCCTCCCTGCTGTCGATCAACGGCGTCGTCCGCGACTTCCGTGCCAGCAATACACCCGGCGGCCATCCGGACTTCAACTTCACACCCGCTTCCGGCAACGGCCACTATGTCGGCATGGTCGCCGATGAGCTCGATGCGTTCGGGAAGCCCGCCTTCGCGAGCACAGGCTTCAAGGTGACCCGGCAGTGGCAGGATGCGCAGGGCCGCAACATCTGCCCGCCCAAGCCGTACATCGCCGCTCGCCCGGGAGACAAGCCCGGCGAGCACGCGCCCACTCCCGGTGGAGCTGTCAAGGATGCGGATTCGTTCAGGGCGTGGTTTGCACACATGCCGCCCCCCGGCATCAACATGACTGACCAGCAGTTCCCCATGCGTCTCCAGCGCACGCCCGGGACCAATCACTACGTCTTCGAGGACCGTCTCGATACCAACTTCGCGTCCTTGTCCGGATATTTCGATGTCAACGGCCGCGGCCAAGCCAAGGGCGGAAACAAGAACTTCAACTTCACCTACGAGGTCTCGACCAACTTCGTCTACCGCGCCGGCTCCGGACAGACCTTCCGCTTCTCAGGCGACGATGATGTCTGGGTATTCATCGACGGCAAGCTCGTCATTGATCTCGGCGGCATTCACAGTGTCACCGATCAGGTCATTGATCTGGATCGCCTCATCTGGCTCCAGGATGGTCAGGTCTACTCCCTGAAGTTCTTCTACGCGGAGCGCGACCACCCCTCGGCCTTCTTCCGGTTCGAGACCACGCTTGAACTGCAGAACGCCGAGCTCCCGCGGATGTCCGGCCTTGCCGACTGAGAACTGCCACTCCTTTATACACATCTTCCGCCCTCGCTCTCGATGCCGCCCCATGCTCCCCTCCACCCAGGGGGCATGGGGCGTTTGTATTCTCGGTCGCTCCGGATTCTCGGCCATCGCCCTTGCCCCCGCCGAGTGCCACAGCCTTGCCGCGCCGTCATAACCCTCACGCTGGCATGAACTTACACCCCCGGATTGCGTGACTCCCTTGCCGTGAATTGGAACTTCGATGGTGAGCCGAGTGCTTCCGCGTTGGGAGCGTCCGAGTCGCGGCAAGAGGTCGCGGCACACAGCATCGGAACCGGCAGGGAAGCGGTGTACGTGCGGGACTCGCCCGCGGCAAAGTAAAGGAACCATGATGAACGCCAGCACACTCACCAAGGGCTCGTTCGGCGCCGCCGGCCTGACGGCCGCGATGCTCCTGGCAGGCCTCGCCACGACCGGCGGCACGCCCCAGAGCGCGACCGCGGACATCACCGCCCAGGACGCCTCCGTCCAGCTCCCCCCGACCATCCAGCTCACCGGCGTCATCCGCGACTTCAAGGCGCAGAACGCCTCCGGCGGCCATCCCGACTTCCAGCGCCAGCCCACCGCTGGCTTTGCGCACTATGCCTACCAGGTCGCCGACTCCCTCGATGCCGACGGCAAGCCGCAGTTCTCCTCCACCGGGTACAAGGTGACCACGCAGTGGAAGGATGGCGCGGGCCGCAACATCATGCCGCCGCGACCGCACATGGGCTCGATGTCCGGCGATGTCAACGGCGCACGCGCAACCTCCACCGGCGGCGCGCTCACCACCGCGGACAACTTCCGCAAGTGGTTCCGCAACACCGACGGCGTCAACCTCTCCAAGCCGCTCTCGCTGACGCTCCGCAAGCAGTCCAACTCGAACGTGTACGTGTTCGACGACCGCAGCGACCCGGCGTTCTCCTCCCTCGGCGGGTTCTTCCCCATCAACGGCGAGCTCTGGGGCAACTCCGGCCTCACCAGCCCCGACAAGAACTTCCACTTCACCTACGAGCTGGACACCACCTTCATCTACCGTCGCGGCAGCGGGCAGGTCTTCACCTTCACCGGCGATGACGATGTCTGGGTGTTCGTCGACGGCAAGTGCGTGATCGATCTCGGCGGCGTGCACGCGGCCGTCAGCCAGACGGTCAACCTCGACCGCTGCACCTGGCTGCAGGACGGCCAGCGCTACAGCCTGAAGTTCTTCTTCTCCGAGCGCCATACCACGCAGTCCAACTTCCGCATCGAGACCACGCTCGAACTCGCCAACGCCCAGCTCCCCAGCACCACCGCGCTGGCCGACTGACCTCCACCTCCCTGCCTCTTCTTCCGATCGCTGTGCACGGACCGCCCGGGCCTTCTTGGCTCGGGCGGTTCGCTTTTTGTGCGCGGACATATGCTTGAGCATGGTCCTCCTGTACGACGGCTCCTGCTCACTGTGCCGAAGCGCCTCGGAGCGCCTTGTGCGGTGGGCCGCGGCGGGCCGCGTCGAGCGTCTCTCATTCCGGGAGCCCGGCGTGCTCGAGCGTTTCCCGCAGGTTTCCGCCGCGGCGTGCGAACAGGCCATGCAGCTCATCCTGCCCGACGGCCGCGTGATCTCCGGCGCTGAGGCGGCCTTTCGCATCCTCGCGACGCGCTGGTACTTCCGCCCTGCGCTGTGGCTTTACCTCCTTCCCGGCATCCGCCATGGTGTCGATGCGCTGTATCGTCTCATCGCGCGGAACCGCCACCGGCTGGGAAGCGGCAGCACAACGAGGTGCGACACCGGCGCGTGCGGGCTGCGCCGGGAGCGCTGAGAGCAGCAAGGCAGCAGATCAGCAGAGCAGCAGAGCAGCAGATCAGCAGATTCGGAGAAGACAGGAAAAGGAACCCCTCACCTGTCGCTGCGCGACATCCTCTCCCCGCGGGGCGGGGAGAGGGGGCAGGGTCAGGAGGAGTTGGGCGGGCCTGGTTCGGGAACTGGCTCGGGGTCGGGGGTATCTTCGATGTCGAGGGAGTCGATGAGCCAGGGGGCGGAGGGGGAAGCGCGTGTGAAGTGGAACTCGCCGGTGAAGCGATCGCCATCGAGATCGATGAGATCGAAGCGCTGGGTGGCGCGGAGCGGCGGCTCGGCGGTGGTGTTGCCGTTGCTCTCGGATGAGGCGGGAGTGGGGAACTGCGTGGGGTGCAGCACCGCCGAGTGGTGCGCGATGAGGCTGTGGTAGGCACTGAAGCGGGTGCAGGCGAAGTCGTCGGCGGTTTTGGCTTCGACGGCTTCGCGCCACTTCGGCGAGAAGTAGTTGAAAAGGTTGCGGAGGCCGTCGCCTGCACGCGGGTTGTCGTTGCATTGCAGGCGGTGGAGGAGCTCGATGGTCGCTTCGCTGGGGGAAGCGTCTTTATGCGGGAAGTACGGCGGCGGGAGGATGGCGGGCGGTTCGTGGAGGATGGGGACTTCGCGGACTTTGCGGCTTCGCGCGCGGAAGTGTGAGGGGAAGCGAGAGAGGGAGAGGCCGTTCGCATCGCGCGCGGAAGAGGCTGAGGAGTGGCCGCGGAGGCCCATGGAGGCGAACAGTCGTGCGGGGGAAGCGCGGCCGGAGATGATGCCGGTGGTGAAGCGGAGGAGGGCGGTGGCGGAGCGGCGGCGCTCGACGGGGTCGGCGTTGTCGGCGGCGTTGGTGTGGAGTTCGCGGAGAGTCGCGGCGGCTTCATCCTGAAAGACCTGGTACTTGGTGAGGCGAACGTGATCGCGCGAGGCGATGAGGGCGGTGAGCCGCGTGGCGGTTGTCGGTGACGCGTACCAGTCGAGGTAGAGGCCGAGGGAGAGGTCGTGCTTCGCGGCGATCTGTGGGGCGTCGAGGATTCCGGCCGCGGCATCGAGGAGGAGGAGGGATTCGAGGTCGGGGGGGAGGAGTGATTTTGGATTTGGGATTTTGGATTTCGGATTGGCAGAAGAAGGGGCGGTAGAAGAAGCGGGAGAAAAGGCAGGAGCCCCCACCGGCCGCTGCGCGGCCACCTCCCCCTCAGGGGAGGTTGCGATCGACGCATCGGGCGAGTCGAAAGCAGCCGGGGATGTGTGGGTTGGCGACGGGGGCGCGGGATCGGCGGCCGCGATATGTGGCGCGTGGCCGGGCGGAAGGTCTGGAAGGAATGGCACGTTGCCCCCTCCCCCGGCTGCGCCGGGACCTCCCCCTGGCGGGGGAGGATCGGGGAGAGCGGCCTGCTGGCCGGTTGGCGAGGCGGGATTGGCCCGATCGGCGTACATGATCGGGAACAGTATGGCGTACGGATACCGACTTGTCAAGCGTTTTGTTTGGAATGTGGAAGGATGTGGTAAGG
>JAEYUO010000059.1 GCA_023432465.1 Planctomycetota bacterium
TCTTCGCGCTCCACATCGGTCAGGTTCAAAGGTGCACGCGTGCTCATCGTTCGACTCCAGAGTACCCCGGAGTCGATACGCGCCCCCGCCCAACGCGGTTGCGCCCTCTTTCAGTTCACGACACTAGTAGATCGCCGTGGACTTACATAAAAGCACCCGGTCCGCCGCATCGATACTTTCGGCGACGCGAGTCGCGGCTTACCCGCTTGAGAACGTAGATTCGGCGACTCCGGCAAGTCAATGCTCATCTGAGTCTCTTCTACACCGTTCTCCCTCAAGAGAAGTCGACTTACGACAGGAGATTGTCGTCCAGGTGCTTTGTAGTATAGATTCACACCATAGAACTGCTCGGCATCCGATTGCAATGTCTCCCTTGGGGGATACGAGAACGACATTCCGGATGGCGCTTCAGCTAAAGGCTCCAAATCGATTACGCCTTCAAGATCATCCTCCATGAACCGAATCGTCGGCCGTCGCGAGAGATTCATTTCGGGGAAGAATGCCCGAATCGCATCCGGTGCCTCAAGCTTGGGCTGTGGGAATTCTCGCCAGTACGCCAGCCGGGACAGTTGGCTGGCAGACCCACCGGTGAACGCCAGTGAGGCTGCCTCAAGCACACTTGTCTTACCAGTGCCATTTTTGCCGACAAACACTGTCACCAGCCCCAACGGATCAATGCAGAGGTTGGAGAGAGACCGAAACTTGTCGATGAAAATCCATTGCACCATTTTGCGGCCAGTGTATCAATGTTCCTGCGGGTCTTCAGCGAGCAACTCCATTGGAATGCTAGGTGTTAAAGAGTAGGGTCCGGCAGGTGGCACGGTTCGGCGGGTGGCACGGCCTCATCGCCTTGAAGTGCCACGGGTCACGCCGAGTCTTCGAGGTGTGGCCCGTGCTGCCTTCGCCTCGAATGCCCCATCGGGGGGACGGGGCGCAGGCTTGTAGCCAGTGGGGGGGCGGGTGCGCGAGCCACCATCGGTGGCGAGCGTAACCCGTGGGAAGCGCCCCCAACCCACCCCCTCTTCTGCCTTTGCCTTCCAGCCGGGCCACATTCGTCCCATCAGTCCTATCCGCCCCATCAGCCCTATCCCCCTACCCACCAACCACTTACAACGTTCTCCACCAGCCCTCCCAAAATCCTAAAAATACCCCTTGACACCGACCCGTCCATACACCATACTCTCCCCGCCACATGCTGCTCAACGGGGAACACAACTTCGCCCACAACCTCCCCACCACCGCCGCCGCCGCCGCCCCGTTCCTCGGTGCCGCTTCATGAACGCTGCATCGAGATCCGGAGTGCTGCTCGCCGATTCATCGACCCGCGGATGCTCGCCGTCTCCGCGCCATCGCGCCCGCCGCGCCGATGGCCAGCAGCGCAGCCGCCGAAGGCCCGGGGATCTGGACGACACGGAAGCCGAAGAAGTTAAGCACTTGCGCTGCGCCGTTGAGGTCGCGGGCGGTGGCCCGCAGGCTCTCGACGGTGCTGTCGAACGACCCGCCTCGGAGGCCGCGAAGGGAACCGAAGCGGATCGCTTCGTTCAACTCCCACACGTTCCCGCCCATGTCGAACGTGCCGTTGGAGTTCGCCGCGTACGTGCCGACGGGCGTGGTGTTGTTGATGCCGCTGCCGAAGAAGTTCGCCTGCGCGGTGGTGGGCACCGCGTTGCTCGACGTCGGGTACAGCCAGTAGTTGTCTGCGTCGCCGCCCGCGCTCGCGGGCTGGAAGTACGCCGCCTTGTACCACTCGTCCTCGCTGGTCACGGCCCACTGCCAGCCGGCGTTGCGGGTAATGGTGTTGGCGCTGATGCCGCCGGGGGTGAGCGTGTACGCGCCGTTCTCGGTGGTGCTGCTGTTCTGCGGGCCCGTGGGCTGGCCGTTGTGCAGCCAGTTGGCGAACCGTGCCGCATCCCAGAACGAGACGTAGTGCACCGGGTTGTTGGCCCGGCCGCTCACGGTGCTGTACGTGTACGACCCAGGCGAGCCCGAGCGGGTGATCCCGCCGATCGAGCCGGCCATGCTCGTGTTGTACAGGTTGAACGTGTCCGTCGCGGCGACGGCGTTGAGGAACACGGCGTACTGGGCATTGGTCACCTCGGTTTGCCCGATGTTGTACGTGTACGCCACCGCGCCGAAGTTCTGTACGCCCGGGGTGAACTGGTCACCATCGCTCGGGTCCGCCTCGTTGCCGGGGTGGCCGATCGGCACGGTGGGGATGGTGATCTGGGCCATGGCCGATGTGCCCGCCAGACCGGTGACGGCCGCAATCGCGGCCACTCTGATGAAGGACTTCGCGGACATGAGAGAGACTCCTCGTCGTTGTGTCTCTCCTCGGGCTGCCGCCTCAACAATGCCGAATCACGGCCACGAGGCCGCATCGCAGATTTTACCACAAGACCCCCCCGATTTTCAACGGTGTTTTCGTGAAGATTCGCACGGGAACATTGAGTCACGTGAAGATGGGGGCTTTGGATGATCTTCCGCAGGCTTGCGGGTCTTGGGATTGATCAGAGGTCACCGGGTCGGTACCGGGCCGCTGAGAAGTGACCCGGCAGAGATTCCTTGTTTCACCAGCGCTGCAAATCGGCCCCCGCGCCGGAAGCAAGGGTGCGGGGGGTGGGCCCGTCGCCCGGCTCACCGCCGGCGCCGCATCGCGCCCATTCCGCCGATCGCCAGCAGCGCAGCCGCCGAAGGCCCCGGAATCTGCACCACGCGGAAGCCCACCTGCTCGCGCTCCGTGAACGGCGGCGGCGTATACGCGTTTGCCGGCGTCAGCCACCCGGCGATGTTGTCAAACGCCCCGCCCCACAGCGGGCCGCGAACGATCGGCGCAAGGAGGGTCTCGCTCCATTCATACACATTCCCCGCCATGTCGTACGCACCGTAGTAGTTCGCCGCATAGGAGCCCACCGCCGTCGTGTTCACGATCCCCGCCGGCACATAGTTCGCCTGCCCGCCCGTCGGCGCCGTGTTGCTCGATGTCGGATACAGCCAGTAGTCGTCCGCATCGCCCCCCTGGCTCGCCGGCTGGTGATACGCCGCCTTGTACCACTCGTCGGAACTGCTCACCGCCCACTGCCAGTTGGCGTTGCGCATCACCGAGTTCGCGGCGATCCCCGCGGGAGTCAGCGTGTACGCACCATTCTCAGTCGTGCTGTTGTCCTGCGGGCCGAACGGCTGCCCGTTGTGCAGCCAGTTGGCAAACCGCGCCGCATCCCAGAAGCTCACGAAGTTCACCGGGTGGTTCTCGCGGCCCGAAACCGTCGAGTACGAGAACGCGCCGATGGGCCCCGATCGCGTGATGCCGCCAAAGCTGCCCCCCATGGCCAAGTTGTACAAGCTGTTCGTGTCGTCCCACGCGACCGAGTTGAGGAACTCGGTGTACTGCGCGTTGGTGACCTCGGTGGCGCCGATGTTGTACACGTACCCGACCCCGCCGAACGGGCCGTTCACCGTGGCCTCGGGCGCGTTGCCGATGTTGCCGACCGGAACCGTCGGGATGGTGATCCCAAAGGCCGCCCCGGCGCCCATGGAACCAACGGCCGCAAGCGCAGCCACCGCATGAACACGCTTCGTCGTCACAGTCTCTCTCCTCCGCGGGCTTTCGCCCACGATCTCCTCAACGCAGCGCGAAAGCGCTGCGCGGTCCGCCACCAAGGTACCTCCGCCCCGGACTTTGTCAACGGCCATCCCGCCTCTCGCGCCGGCCTAGCGCGAAGATGGGCAGCTTGCCGCGCCCCTCTCCCGCCCATTTCCCTTCAGATTCCTCCCGAATCGCTTGACTGGCCAACCCCGTCCAGTACTCTGAATCCGGAGAGTTGACGGCTCGGGCGCACCCATCGCGGGCGCGCCCGGCCCGTTCCACATCGCACACCGAAAGGCGTGCAAGAGAGAGACCCCCATGCCCACCCGACGTGCCGCCGTCGCCGCGATCGTCCTTTCCACAGGCCTCGCCGCCCACTCCGCCCACGCACAGTGGACGGTCACCAACTTCCACCCCGCCGGCCCCGCGGCCTCCCAACTCCGCGATACCAGCGCAACCCACCAGGTCGGCCAGACAACCGTCGGCGGCATCATCCACGCCGCGCTCTGGTCCGGTTCCGCCGCTTCGCACATCGATCTCCATCCCGCGGGCGCAACCGACTCCCACGCATGGATGGTCTCCGGTCTCCAGCAGGTCGGCCAGGCACGCATCGGCGGAGAGTTGCAGGCCTCCCTCTGGACAGGTTCCGCGGCATCGTTCATCAATCTCAACCCCGCCGGTGCAACCGCTTCCGTCGCCTTCGGCGTGCGCGACGGCGTGCAGGTCGGCCACGCCAGCATCGCGGGTGTCACCAGCGCGGGCATCTGGACCGGTTCCGCCGCGTCCTTCGTCAACATCCACCCCGCGGGCGCAACCAACTCCATCGCCTATGCAACCGATGCCGGCCAGCAGGTCGGTCAGGCTGCGATCGGCGGCGTCACACGCGCCAGCCTCTGGTCGGGTTCCGCGGCCTCATTTGTGGACCTGAACCCCGCGGGCGCAACCGCTTCTTTCGCCTACGGCATCGACGATGGCCAGCAAGTCGGCCGCGCACTCATCGGCGGCATCGATCATGCCGCCCTTTGGTCCGGTTCGGCCGCTTCGTTCATCGACCTGCATCCCGCGGGCTCCAACCAGTCTCGAGCTGTCGATGTCGCCGGAGGCTGGCAGGCCGGCTACGCACGGTTCGGCGCGGTCGAGCGTGCATCGCTCTGGAACTCAAGCGCGGACTCGTGGGAGGACCTCTCCCTCGCCCTTACCGGCTCCTGGGGCTTGACGATCGCGTACGGTGTCTGGCTCGAAGGAACAACCCTCTCGGTTGCCGGATGGGGCTTCAACAACGACACCCAGCGCAACGAAGCCCTGCTCTGGACCCGCGAGATCCCCTCGCCCGGCCCAGCCGCGCTGCTCGCCCTCGCGGGCATGACCGCCTTCTCCCGTCGCCGGCGCTGATCGACTCCGCAAGCCTTACCGGCCGCCACGCCCCGACTTCTCCATCCCCCGCAGGATCTCCTCGCCCGTCACCGACTTCGCGAGCGGATGCTCGTGCGCGCGGAGGAATGCCAGCGCGGCCTCCAGCTCTTCGATCCCCGGCGGTGGGTTCAGCGTCGCGAGCGAACGGCACACCGGCCCGAGCACGTACGCGCGGACACCCATCGCCGTCGCCCGAAGCATCCTTTTCACCACGATGAACCCCAGCACGCATGTCACCACCGAAACCATGATGCACCAGCCATAATCCGCCTGCGTCCGCGGCGTCCGCTGCTGGTACAGAGTTCCCCACAGAATCGCTGTCGCGACGAGTCCGATGATCAACAACAGTTGCAGCACCGCGGTCACCGACTGCTGCCCGCTTCGCTCGGGCTTTGCAAACGCCATGTACGCCGCTGCGGCCATCGGCTCGATCACCAGCCTCCGCCGCTCATCCTCGGTCACCTGCCCGGTACGTTGCCGGTCCTCCAGCTCCAACCTCGCCAGCAATTCCTCCGGATCCTCCGCCCGCGTGGCGATCGCGAGATCGCACACCGTCTCTTCCGTCGCCTCGGGCGCGACAGCCGGCGAATCCTGCGGCCGCATCGGCATCCACGACTGCGCCTCGGGATCGAAGAACATCATCTTGCAGCCGCGGCAGGCGCATTCGATCGTCTGCACCTCCCCACTCCCGACCGGCACGTAGTACAGGTGCGGCACGAGCCAGATCGCGGTGACCTCATGCACGGTGACCGCGCGGCAGATCGGGCAGAACCGCCCGATGACGCCCTGCTTCGCCCGCGAGACCTTTTTGCCCCAGATGATGACCATGCCGCCAGAGTACCAAACCCGACAGCGGTACGTCCCGGTTCATCGCCCCTCGGCCGCATCGATCCGCTTCCGAATCGCCTCCAGCCGGTCCCGGTGGATCGCCCGATCCGGCTCCAGCATCGACAGCGCGACGATGTGCCGCTCGGCCGTCCGGAGTTCTCCCGCCTGGATCGCCACCGCCGCGGCGAGTTCCCGCGGCCGGGCGTCATACGGCGCGAGCTGCGTCGCCCGCTCCGCCTTCGCCAGCGCACCGGGCATCTCGCGACGTGAGGCGTACCGCCGCGCCAACTCCGTGGCATACGCCGGCGTCTTCTGCTCCCGCGCATCGAGATACTCAAGGTGCGGGATCGCTCGCTCCCACTCCCCGGAGTCCAGGTACAGCTGCGCGAGCAGCCGGTGGGGCTTGGGGTCAACGCTCCGCGCCGCCGCGTACCGCTCCAGCAGCGGCGCGTTTTCCGGTGTCGCCCGGCCGGCCGTCCCGACGAGGGCAAGGTCCACCGCGACCTCCAGCAACTCCGGGTGCGACGGGTACTCAGCCAATAGCGCATCGATCTGCGCCCGCGGCGGCATCTCCAACTCAAGCGTCCAGGGCTCCGTGGGCGTCTCGCCCTGCGCCACATCCGCAAGTGATCGTGCCGCATCCGATGCCGCGCGCGTGAGCGCCGCATCGATCGCCCCGGCCCGGGCAGGATCGGCAATCAGAGCGCGGGCGAGCAAGTCCCGCAGGGTCGGCGTCCCCTCGGGCAGCATCATTCCCCAGGCGATCGCCTGCTGCCGCGCCCAGAGTTTGAACTCCTCAAGGAACTGTGCCCGCGAAACACCGACCACCGCCTGGAAGGCCTGCTCCTCGCGGATGCCCTGCGCGTAGAGGTCCATCAGCTCCAGCGGCGCGCGCGTGCCGGTCCGCTCGATCAGGAACTCGTACATCCAGTGCCCCTGCGCGTACGCCTGCGAGCGATCGCTCGGTCGCTTCGGACGCACGAACGCCAGGTTGATCTCGTCGAAGTCAAAGAGCTGGTCGGTCCGCAGCGCCTCGCTGAGCATCTGGCAGGTGGAGTAGTCGCGCGGCGCAAGCTCCAGGTACACCGCCGCGGCCTCGGTGAACCAGTGCGGGATGCGGTTGTTGGTGCGGGAGAGCGTGACGGTATGGACATATTCGTGGCGGATCACGCGGACCCAGTCGTACGTGCCCAGGTGCTTGGCACCCTCGCGCGGAGCCTCCATCGCGATGACCGGCCCGGTCGAGGCCGCGATCGTGTGGATCTGCGGCATGCCCGCGATGCGCACGGCGAACCAGGCGTGATCGGGCATCAGGTCGATGGTGGTCTTCTGCGCCGGCTCGTGGTCGATGCCGCCCGGCTGCGACCCGCAGACGATGCGGTGGTTCTCCTCCAGCAGCGGCAGCATCTCCTCGCCCAGCAACCGGTCGATCCCCGGCTTGAAGCGCACCACGAAGTGCTCGCTCTCCACACGGTCATACGTTTGCAGCTCGCGCGTCATGCGCAGCGAGTTGTCGGCGCGGAGATTGAACGGATCGAGCTTGAAGGCACGCTCCAGCGCCTCGAGCGCGAGCGTGTCGCGTCCGGCCTGAAGCTCCAGCAGGCCCAGGTCGATCAGCGGCTGGGCATCGTTGGGGTTGCGCTCGGATGCCTGCCGCAGGAACGCCGCGGCCTCGCCGTACTGCCGTGCCTCGGCCAGAGCCTGTCCGACGGCGAGCAGCGCGGCGGGAGAGCCCGGGTGCGCGGCATCGAACGCGGCGAGCCGCTGCCGGGCCGATTCGAACTCGAACCGGACGGCCTCCGCCGCGCACCTCGCCGCGAGGAGCCCGGGGTGCGTGGGGAAGACGGCGAGCGCGCGGTCCAGCTCATCCGCGGCTGAGGCACCGTCGATCTGTCGGAGCGCAGCGCGGGCGCGGATCAGGCATGCCTCGGGGGAGAGGCCGGGTTCGTCATCATCGCCCGCGAGCTTCTCAAGCCGAAGCGCCATGCGCTCGGCGTTGTCGAAGTTGAAGGCGTTGCACGCCATCTGCCCCAGCAGCGACCAGGCATCGGCGCACGAGGGGTTGAGGCGCAGACACTCCGTGAGGGCCTGCGCGGCCTGCGGGGAGTTGTCCTTGGCGTACAGCAGCTCGGCCTCGGCGAGGAACGCGGGCCAGAACTGGCGGTCGATCCGCGTGCGGACCTGGCCGAGGGCATCCATCATGGCGTGGAAGTCCGCCGCCGCGGCCTGCTCGTTCGCAGGTCCGGCGAGCTTCACTCGCTGCGCGAGGAGGCGGACGGCCTCGACGATGTCGCCCGGTTCCTTGTAGTCGCCGCGGGCGATCGCCTGCACCACGGGCTCGGCGGCGGCGATGACCTCATTGTGCCGCCCCAGAGCTTCGAGCGCATCGCAGCGGATGCGGACCGCGCGGGGAGAGGTCTCTTCGGCGGGGATGGCATCGATCGCTTCGGCGAGCCTGCCCGAACGCAGCAGCCCCTCCGCGCGGTCGAGGGGGTCGATGCCGGTTGCGCGGAGCGCGGCATCATTCCAATTGCCGCGGATGATCGCCGCGCGGGCAGCGCGGGCGGGCGTATCGAGGTCGCCATCGCGCCAGACACCGTGGAAGATGCGGAGGTCTTTGCCTTCATCTTCGGTGAGGAAGGGCTGCTCGAGGCGCTGAGCCAGTGCGCCGGAGAGGTTGGGCGGATCGGCGGGGCCGATGGTGGTCTCGCGCGGACGGCCGATCTGCGCCATCGCCCCGGGAGCGGCAAGGGCGATGATGAGAGCCATGTTGAGGGCGGCGCGGCCGGCGGATTGAGCGATCCTTCGCTTCATGGGTTCACCGGCTCATTCATCGGCGTTTCGGGCCTCGCGGAAGTCATCGACCTGCTCATTCCACCCCTGCGGGGTTCGGGTATCGAAGACCGCTTCGGCGATGTCCTTGTTCACATCCATGTTGGTCAGCAGGATGTCGGTCCGGGAACCATCTTTGTGGACCGCGGAGGCAAGACGCGGGAGGAGGTCGTTCTTGCGGTACCAGATGCGGACCTCGCGGTAGTCGCGGGATTCCTTGGTGCCGCGCTTGGGCTTGAGGAGGAGTTGATGGGTGTCACCGACCCACCCGGGGGGCGCGACATCCGGCGCATCGGGGGTGGCCTTGGGCGGCTGCGGGAAGCCCTCGGATGCGGGGACGAGCGTTGCGTCGAAGCGCTCGACGATCTTCTCCCGCTTCTGGCCGATGGGGATCGGCAGCGGTCCCTCGCCGATGGCCAGCGGGTCCACGTTCTCGCCGGGGCGTACCACCTGGCGGCGGTGCACAAGCCGCGTCTCGAAGTTCTTCTCGACCAGCCACGCACCATCGAAGATCCAGATCTGATGATCATTACGCCGGCTGCCATCGAGTTCGAGCGTCAGGAACTCGACCTGGAAGAGTCGCTGCGGCTGGGAATCGGCCGCTTCGGTTGAGGCCGGCCGCGAGAAGAACCAGAGCTTGCCGGTGCGCTTCTCCGGCGAGCCGCCGATCAGCTCGTTGGGCATTTTGATGTAGAGCACATCGGAGGCAAGCGTGGTGAGGTCCTTGTCGGCGGTCTCCAGCGCGCTGAGGAGTTCATCGGCGGTGGAGATGGTGCGCTCCGCCGCGGCGGCGGGCGGCGGGGCAGACGGCATCGCCTGCTGCGCGGCGGCCATCGAAGCGATGAGGACAGGGATGATCGCCAGTGGGCGGATGGGTGTGGGCATGGTTGATTGTTGTACCGGCGAGGGGTGTGCGGGGTTTGCGCCCGCCGGATTCGCCGCGGCGAGCGATTCACGCGTTGTCCGGCGGCAGGAGGCGTTCCGCACGCTGGATCAGACCGGGGAGCTGCTCGTGGGAATCGGCCAGAATGGTGACATGGCCGACTTTGCGGCCCGGCCGCTCGGCCTTGCCGTAATGGTGGAAGTGCGCGCCGGGGATACCGAGGATGTCCTGGGTGCGGGGAAACCGGCCGAGGATGTTGACCATGGCGCTGGGCTGCCGGGGCGTGGTGTCGCCGAGTGGGAGGCCGAGGATCGCGCGGAGGTGATTCTCAAACTGCGAGGTGGGCGCGCCCTCGATGGTCCAGTGGCCGGTGTTGTGGACGCGTGGGGCCATCTCGTTGCCGAGCAGGATGGGCAGGCCGTCCTTGCGTTCGGTGGATTCGAAGAACTCGATGGCGAGGACGCCGACATAGTCGAGCTTGGCCATGATCGCGCGGGCGCGGTCCTCGGCGTGTTTCTGGAGGCCGGGGGCGAGATCGGGCGCGGGGGCGATGGTGGTGCGGAGGACGCCGCGGGCGTGGTGGTTCTGGACGAGGGGGTAGAACCGTGTCGCGCCGTCGCGCGCGCGGACGCCGATGAGGGAGAGCTCGCGGGAGAAGTTGATGAAGCGTTCGATGATGAGGCCGCCGCCCCCCCCGTTCCGCGCACTCGGCGCGAGGTCGGGCCAGATGGCATCGATTTGTGATTCGATGCTGCTGGTTGCGGGCGGAGCGCCACGATTCGGATGGCTTGCGCCATCGCTCATCGTGGGTGTGCTGGAGGAGGGCCGCAGGACGGCCTGGCCTTTGCCGTCGTAGCCCATGCGGCGGGACTTGATGACCAGGCCGCGGGGGCCGGCATTACACGGGGCGAGTTTTTCCGCCGCGGCGATGAGTTCTTCGCGCGTGGAGATGGAGAGGAACTCGGGCACATCGACACCGCATTCGACGAAGAGGGACTTCTCGAGCAGGCGGTCCTGCAGCGTGGCGAGGGCGATGGCGGGTGGGTGGACTCTCGCGTGCGACTCGAGGCGCTGCGCGACGGCGGCGGGGACGTTCTCGAACTCGTAGGTGACGACATCGGCACCCGCGGCGAGTTTGTCGAGCGCGGCGGGGTCGTCGTAGGGCGCGAGGATCTGCTCGGCGACCTGCGCGGAGGGCGCGTGCGGGTCAGGGTCGAGGAAGCGGAAGCGCAGGCCGAGGGGGATGCCCGCGAGCGCGAGCATGCGGCCGAGCTGTCCGCCGCCGAGGATGCCGACGGTCACTTGGAGCCCCGCTTTACGCCGCGGGCGGGCGTGGCGCGATTGCCGCGAGAGGATTTGGGTGCGGGCACGGGCTTGCGGGGGTCGGGGTCGGCGAGGACTTTGCGGGTCTGGGCGGTTCGGAAGGCGCGGTACGCATCGCGGAACTTCGGGTGTTCGCCGCCGAGGATCGCCGCGGCGAGGAGGGCGGCGTTGATCGCGCCGGCCTTGCCGACGGCGAGCGTGCCGACGGGGACACCGGCGGGCATCTGGACGATGGAGAGCAGGGAATCCGCGCCCTTGAGGGCTTTGGATTCGACCGGGACGCCGAGGACGGGGAGGACGGTCTTGCTGGCGCACATGCCGGGGAGGTGCGCTGCGCCGCCCGCGCCGGCGATGATGATGCGAAGGCCCCTGGATTCCGCTGCGGCGGCGTACTCAAAGAGCAGATCGGGCGTTCGGTGCGCGGAGACGACGCGGACCTCGTGGGGGATGCCGAAGTCGGTGAGTGTCGCGGCGGCGTGCTGCATGGTCTCCCAGTCGGAGCGGGAGCCCATGATGATGCCGATGAGGGGGGGTGATATTGATTTCGATTCGGTGGCGCGTCTGGGCATTGGGAAGGATGGTAAGGCGTGTGGGCAGCGGAGTTCTGATGGGACGCGAGTGGGGGGGGGGGGGGGGGGGGGGGGGGGGG
>JAEYUO010000082.1 GCA_023432465.1 Planctomycetota bacterium
CGCGCCCCAAGAATGTCCCGCTTGTCCTCATCATTCGCGACGGGTGGGGCGAGAACCCGAACCCCGAGCACGACGCGTTCAACGCGCCCAAGCTCGCCTCCGCCCGCGGCCTCACGCCGATCGACGACATGCTCCGCCGCTCCTGGCCGAAGACACTGATCAAGACCAGCGGCGAGGATGTCGGCCTTCCCGCCGGGACGATGGGCAACTCCGAGGTCGGGCACCAGAACATCGGCGCGGGGCGGGTTGTGCCGCAGGAGTCGCTGGTCATGACCGCGGCGTGCCAGGCGGGCCTCGAGAAGAACCCCAGCATTGCCGCCGCGATCACCAGCGCGAGAGATTCGGGCCGCTCGCTGCATCTTCTGGGCATCGCTTCGGATGCGGGTGTGCACGGCCAGCTCGAGCATCTGTACGCGATTGTGCGCGCGTGCAAGTCGCTCGGCCTCGCGGGCGATCGCGTGTTTCTGCACCTGTTCACGGATGGGCGCGACACCGGTCCCTTCACCGGGCTGGACTTCATCGCGCAGGTTGAGGAGCAGTGCGCCCGGATCGGCATCGGGCGCATCGCCAGCCTCGCCGGTCGCTACTACGCCATGGACCGCGACCATCGGTGGGAGCGCGTCAGTCTCGCGTATGACAACCTCACGGGCCGCGGCGAGGCGCTCGCCGCGCCCACCGCGCGCGCGGCGATTCAGTCCGCGTACGACAACCCCAGCGGGCCCACGCTCAAGGGCGATGAGTTCATCCGGCCGGTTGCGATCGGCACGCCGGATGAAGTGCGGGCCTCGCGCATCGCCGATGGCGACAGCGTGATCTTCTACAACTATCGCGGCGACCGCCCGCGCGAACTCTCCGCGGCGTTCGTGTTTCCGGATGACCAGTGGGCGGAGGTCAAGCCCAGCCCGGATTCGGGCATCCGCGGCTTTGATCGAGGCCGCAAGCTCGCGCTTCATTACGTGACGATGACCGCCTACTGGGAAGAGCTTGCGCCGTTTGTGAACGTCGCCTTCCCCAAGCCTCCGCGCATGAAGAACACCATGGGCGAGTGGCTCGCTTCGCTCGGTCTCGGGCAGCTTCGCGATGCGGAGACAGAGAAGTACCCGCACGTCACCTTCTTCTTCAACGACTATCGCGATGAGCCGTGGCCGAAGGAGGAGCGGCAGAACCCGCAGAGCCCGAAGGTGGCGACGTATGACATGAAGCCGGAGATGGCCGCGGCGGATGTGTGCAAGGTGGTGCTGGACCGGCTGTATGCGCCGTCGTGCGTGCCGTTCATGGTGGTGAACTTTGCGAATCCGGATATGGTCGGGCACACGGGCAACCTGGAAGCCGCGATCGCCGCGTGCGCCGCGGTGGATCAATGCGTCGGGCAGCTCATCAACGCGACCGTCGCGCGAGGCGGCTCGCTGATCATCACGGCGGACCACGGCAACTGCGAGCAGATGTTCGACCCCGCGACGGGCTCGCCGCACACCGCGCACACGACTTATGACGTCCCACTGTTTGTCGTCGGCGAATCGTTCCGGGCCCGCAATCTCCGCGGCGACTTCGATGTCGCGGGATGGTTCAAGCCGGAGGTGCGGGGGGCGAGGGGGCGCTTGGCGGACATTGTGCCGACTGCGCTGGCCATGATGGGCCTGCCGCAGCCGCCGGAGATGTCCGGCAAGTCGTTGCTCGCTTAGCGGCTCATCGGTCCTGCTGAGTGCGGGGGCGGGTCGTTCGGCGGGCCGGCATCGGGATCGTCGGGGTTGCCGGAGGCGGCCTCGCGCGCCCGTTCGCGCTGTTCGAGCGCATCAAGCCGGCGGGACATCTCCATCAGGTGCGTGCCGAGCTTCAGGACTTCCGCCGCGAGTTGTTCGCTTTCGTGCTGCGCGAAGCCGACCGCTTCCTCCAGCCGCTGCAGGCGATGGTCGCGGGGATCAGGTGTGGATGAGTCGCCGGGCATGACGGATCGTACTCGTCTGGTGTACTCTCCCGGCGATGATCACGATGATGCTTGCTATCGGGAGCGTTGCCGGCGCGGTCGCGGCCACGGAATCGGGCGGGATCGCCGCGGAGACGAGCGGGATCTCGCTGACCGCGCTGCGGGAGTTCCGGCTGGAGTATGCCGCGGCGGATGAGCCGCCCGCCGAGGATCCCGCGCCCGGGGAGCCGGATTCCGGAGGCGAGGCGCGGCCGGGTTTCGGCAGCGCGGGCTCGGACTGGCTGACGTTCGGCGGCGCGGCCGCGTACAACTTCGATGAGGATTACGACTTCAACCTCCACTTCGCGTGGAGCACCTTCCTCGCCGATCGCCTGGAGTTCGGCGTCGAGGCATCGGCCTGGTACTTTGACCAGGTCGGCGAGAACACCGCCGGCATCTCGGGCATGTTCGTCTTCCGCTACCACTGGTGGTCGGGGCCGAGGGGGGACTTTGACTGGTCATCGTTCCTTGACCTGGGGACGGGTATGTTGGCGGGGTTTGATACGGTGCCCGATGGAGGAACCGGATTCAACTTCATTCAGCGTGCGGGCCTTGGCATCACGAAGGACCTCGATGCCGCCGACGGGCCCGCCCACGGCGCGCGCCTTGTCTGCGGCATCCGGTGGCATCACATCTCCAACGGTCGATTCGGCGGCGATGGACGAAACCCCTCCCGTGACTCCATCCTCGGCTTCGTCGGCGTGCAGTGGGATTTCTGATCTGATGCTCCCGATTCGGCGTGCGCCTGGCCCGTAGACTCCGGCACAAGGAGCCCGATCCATGTCCCAGTGCAAAGTCCTTGCGTTCTCCGGAAGCCTCCGCCGCGATTCGTACAACAAGAGGTTGGTCGCCGCGGCGGCGAACGGCGCACGCGCTGCCGGCGCGGAGGTCACCATTCTCGACCTCGCCTCTCTGCCGATGCCGATCTTTGATGAGGACCTCGAAGCCCGCGACGGCGTCCACCCGAATGCCATGAAGCTCAAGGAACTCATGAAGTCGCACGACGGGTTTCTGATTGCGTCGCCTGAGTACAACTCGTCGGTATCGGCCGCGCTCAAGAACGCCATCGACTGGGCATCGCGCCCCGTCCCCGGCGAGCTTCCCTTGGGTGCGTTTGCCGGAAAGGTCGCCGGGATCATGGCCGCCTCGCCGGGCATGCTCGGCGGACTGCGCGGGCTGGTGCACCTTCGCGCGATCCTGGGGAACATCCAGGTTCTTGTCGTTCCTGATCAGTTCGCGCTGAACCAGGCCGACCAGGCGTTTGACGATTCGGGCGCGATCAAGGACGAGAAGAAGCGACAGATCGTCGAGGCCATCGGGCGCAAGGTCGTGCAGGTCGCCGCGAAGCTCAAGGCCTGACGGCACATCCGCCCGTCTACACCTCGATACCCAGCGCTTGCAGATGCGTCGCCATCTGCGCTGCCGTGTCGCCGGTGTGATCGACCTGGATCGCCCGCCACCCTGCGGCGCTTGCCGCGGCAACGTTTTCCGGAAGATCATCGAAGAAGACGATGCTCGGGCCGGAGAAGCCCGTGATCCGCTCGAACGCGCGATAGATTCCCGGCTCGGGCTTGTGCAGCCCCAGCAGGTGCGAGGCGTGCAGGTGACGGATCGCCGAGGGTGTGCGATACTCGGGCCGCTCGCCGCCGCCCGCCCGCGCGGGCGCGAGACGGAGCCAGTGGGCGTGGTTGGTGTTGGAGAGGACGCCGGTGTCGAGGCCGGCGGAGTGGATCTGCGCGACGAGGTCGAAGACGCCGGGGTATTCGTCGCGCGTCCAGGCGTGGTGGATGCGCTCGACTTCATCGGGCGTGTAGAGGCCGCCGGTTGTCGCGGCCATCTCGCGGTAGTAGTCGGCGCAGGCAAGCTCGCCGCGGCCGTGACGCGCGGAGACGGCTCGGCGGCGCGCCTTCATTTCCTCGCTCGCCAGCGCCTGGGCGCGGAACTCCAGCCCCGCCGCCGCGCACCCCTCGGCCCATGATCGGCAGATCCGCACCACCACGCCCCCAAGGTCGAACACCACGATCTTCACGCCCGCTCTGCTCACACATCCTCCTCCATTGACTGACCGGTCTTCATGATTTCATCCATGACGACGGTGGCGAACGAGCCACGCGGGAGCTCGAAGCGGCACTTGATGTACGGCCCGTGCTCGTCCATGCCTCCCTCGACATCGGGGTAGCTGAGCGGGACGCGGAGCGGGCGACGCGCGCCCTCCACTTCGATCCGCGCTGCACGGATGTACGCTGCGAGCTGCTCCAGCGTGATGCCCGACTCCGCCAGCGCGGCGGCCTCCGCCTCGCCCACTGCGCCGCCGGCCGTCATCATTCCTGCGCCCCACATCGGCCCCGTCGGCGAGATCTCGCCGCGCAGCAGCCGCTCCCGCACGGAATCGTCGTGCAGCTCCGCAGCGCCGATCGCGAACACCGCGCCGTTCTCGTGCTTGAACGCGACATCGCCGTCGAGCAGGCGGTCGAACGTCCCCTCGGCCAGCCGCCGGCTCAGCACCGCATTGAAGATCGCCGACTGGAAGGCCGTCACCAGGAACGACCGCTCCGCAGCCTCGATCGCGTACACGGCGCGCTTCGCGCCCTTGTCCTTGCCGCCGCGGATGAGCGACCGCAGGAGCCGCACCTCCGTGTGCGCGTTTCGCGGCATGGACGCGAGCGCGCCCTCGAGGTCGCCGGCGGCGTAGAGCTCGCGCGAGCGGGCCTGCACGAGGGGGAACTCCGGGCACGGCCCGAGGATCAGGTCCAGCACGCGCTGATGATCCCCCAGGATCATCGCCCGGCCGACCTCGTGGTTGCGCTGCGTGTGGCCGAAGCGCTGCGGGCCGACGCGGTTGGGCACGCCGCGGGCGGCGAGGACGGTGAGCACGCGGTGCGCGTGCACGACGGCGGCGGGGGCGACGCCGCGGATGCGGATGATGAAGCGGTTGCCCTTGAGGTGGCCGCGGCGGAGCTTGTTGGCGTGGAGGTCGGTCCAGTGGACGGTGAGTGACTCGTGCTGGAGGGCGGGGAAGTCGGCGGGCTTCTTGCCGGGGATGTGGACGGAGACGAGCTGGCGGGTGACCGCGCGCTTGTCCTTGAGGCCGGCGACGCCGACGGCCATGGGCTTGACGCCGAAGTGGTCGGCGATGATGCGCATCATGTGCAGCGTGGCCATGTCGCGCTTCTCGATGAGCATGTAGAGGTGCTCGCCGGAGCCGGTGGGCTCGTAGGCGGGGATTTCCTCGACGAGGAAATCCTCCGGGCGCTCCTTCAGCACACCGCCCGTGCCGGGGATGGCGGCGGTGAGGAAGGTGATGGGGGCGAGG
>JAEYUO010000085.1 GCA_023432465.1 Planctomycetota bacterium
CCCCCCCCCCCCCCCCCCCCCACGCCAAGACCTCCACCGCTGGCGGCCCGTTGGGCCGACGAAGATGTGTCGCGGCCTCTTAAGTCCGTGTGTCAGACTGATTTCACTCGCCCAAGGGGCGAGGAAAACAAAGACAGGAAGAGAATGAGGGGCTGCCTTCGAGTGGCTAAAAGCCACTCGCAACGACCGCGCGCCCAAAGGGCGAAGAGACAGAAGCGTCAAGTCTCGGGCAGGCAAGTATCCGCGTTCCGCATACCTTCTTACCCCTTCCCCTCACTCACCACCCGCACCTGGCAGAACTGCCTGTGCCCCTCCGGCCCGGAGTGAAACCCGTAGCCGCTCTCGCGTGCGCCGACCCAGGGCGTGCCGCCCTTGGGGCCGCGGGCCCCGCCGATGCCGCGGTTGATGCCGATCATGCCCGAGCAGAGCTTGCGCGCCAGCTTCGCCGCGCGGCCGGATTCCCCGAACACCACCGCGCCCAGCCCGAACTTCGTGTCGTTGGCGAGCTTCAACGCCTCGCCGTCATCGGCGACCGTCGTGACGGTCAGCACGGGGCCAAAGGTTTCCTCGCGGGCGACCTCCATCTCGTGCGTGACGTTGGTCAGGACGATGGGCGCGACGAAGTTGCTCGATGGTGCGCCAGTCGAACCCGACCCATCCCCCCCGCACGCCAGCCGCGCCCCCTGCTTCACCGCCTCTCGCACCTGCCGCAGCACGTGGTCGCGCTGCCGCGCATTCACCATCGGGCCGATCGCCGCGGCATCCTCGATCCCCGGTCCGGGCGCGAACTTCTTCGCTTCAACAAGCAGCGCATCGACAAAGGGTTTCTCAACATCCTTGTGGACGTACACGCGCTCGGTGCTCACGCACACCTGCCCGGCGTTGCGGAAGCCGTTGCGTGCCGCGAACTCCGCGGCCTTCTGCACATCCGCCCCCGGCAGCACCACCATCGGGTCCTTGCCGCCGAGCTCGAGGATCACGCGCTTCAGGCCCTTGCTGGCCTCGGCGAGGATGTGCTTCCCCGCGCCGCGCGAGCCGGTGAACGTGATCAGGTCCACATCCGCCGCAACGAGGGCTTTGCCCTGTGCGTCGGTCCCGTGTACGACGATCAGCACATCCCGCGGCAGCACTTCATTGAGCGCATCGGCGTACGCCTGCGCGATCAGCGGCGTCTCCTCGCTGGGCTTGAGCACCACCGTGTTCCCCGCGACGAGCGCGGGCAGCACCTGCCAGTGCACCATCAGCATCGGGAAGTTCCACGGCGTGATCGCCGCGCACACGCCGAAGGGGTCGCGGTACACCACCGACCGCGTCTTGTCATCCTCGATCGTCTCGGGCGCGATCGCCGCGGCGATCTCTTCAAGCTCTTCAACCCACCCCGCGCCGTCCTCGCCGCCGGCGCACCCCGTCACCTCGCCGATGCCCTCCTTCAGCGGCTTGCCCATCTCCAGCGTCAGCAGCTTTCCAAGTTCCGCCGCGCGTGAACCCAGCTTCGCGCCAACGGGCCTCAGGATCGCCACGCGCTCCGCGATCGACAACCCACCCCAACCGCTCAACCCATCCGCGCCCTGCTGCGCGAGGCGCGACCGCGCGACGATCGCCGCGATCTGTTCGACCGGCGTGACGGGGACCTCGCCGACGACTTCACCGTTGGCGGGGTTGTACGACTTGAGCATCGTCATGAAAGGCCGTCCTGAGTCCTTCTGTCCTGAGTCCTGCGAAGACACGATCGAGCTTGCGGTCCAGGACCTCAGGACCTCAGGACCGCTTGACCCAGGACCTCCGCTTACTTCCCCGCCGGCACCAGCCGGATGATGTGATCCGGATCATTGAGCGCGATGTAGATCGTCCCATCCGGCGCGGTCACGACATCGCGCACGCGCCCCAGCCCGTGCACCAGTTCCTCGACCTCGGCGACCTTGCCGTCCTTGATGCGCACGCGATCCACCACCGCGCCCGCTAGCCCGCCCGCCACAAGGTCCCCCTTCCATGCGGGGAACGCGTCACCCTTCACGACATCCAGCCCGCACGCCGCGATCGACGGCAGCCAGCGATACACCGGCATCGCGATCGTCGCGCCGTCAGGGGCCTTGCCGTCGGACGTCCACGGCGTCGCCAGCGGATCGCCAGAGTAGTTGATGCTGAACGCCACCACCGGCCAGCCGTAGTTCGTGCCCTTCTCAACCAGGTTCAGTTCATCCCCGCCCCGCGGCCCGTGCTCGGTCGTCCACAACTTGCCATCCAGCCCGAACACCAACCCCTGCGGGTTGCGGTGCCCATACGACCAGATCGATTCCAGCGCATCGCCCTTGCCCACAAACGGGTTGTCCGTGGGGACCTGCCCGTCATCAAACAACCGGTGGATCTTTCCGTTCGGCCGGGACAGGTCCTGCGCGTGCGCGCCCATGCCGCGCTCGCCGATCGCCCAGTACACGTAGTACCCGCTCTTCGCTCCCGCCGGTGCCTTCTCAAACACGATGCGGTTGCCAAAGTGAAGGCCCGAGGCGAGGTAGTGCTTGTCCTCGGCTTTCCAGATGTCCTGGTTCTCCGTCCATGTGGGCTTGCCGTCCACGTCCTTCAGCTTGCCGCGGATGATGCGCGTCATGTTCGGCGCGCGCCCGCCGCTCGAGCCTTCCCGCGCATCGGCGTAGCCGAGATAGATCCAGCCGTTCTTCTCAAACTCCGGGTGCAGTGCGACGTCCATCAGCCCGCCCTGCCCCACGTGCAGCACCTTGGGCAGCCCCTCCACCGGGCCCGACAGCGTTCCGCCGCTCTTGCCTGTCGAGTGCACGCGCAGCGTGCCGGGCCGCTCGGTGATCAGCATCCGCCCATCGGGCAGGAACTCCATCGCCCAGGGGATCCGCAGGTCGTCGGTCACGATGCGCTCGATGCGGTACGCCGCGTGCTGCGAGGCGTACACCCCGTCCTTGGCCTTGGGCGAGCCCTCGGCCTGCCGGAACGCGCGGGCCTGCAGCTCGCGGATGTGCACCACCAGCCCCCAAGCCTCTTTGTCCGCCAGCGAACCGACAAACTCCTGCCCCGCGTGCACCTTCTCGCTCCGGACCGCGTCGTAGAACCGGCGGTCCAGGCCCTGTTCAAACAGCTCGCGCGTCAGCAGCGTCTTGGCCGTCCCGCTCCCCTCCCCGCGCGCCCCGTGGCAACTGGCACAGTTGTTCGCCCAGAGCTGGTCCACCCGCGGGGATCGCTGAGCAAACGCCGGGAACGCCGCGCCGCAGAGGACGGTGGCCAGAATCACAACACGCAGTGGCTGGTACATGAAGCATCCTTGAAGTGAGCACACGCATCGCCCCACGGGCACGGGGGCCGCTCAAGCGTACCGGCACAGGACCGCGATGTCGCGAGGCCCATCCGCCGCCCGCCTCCATCCACCCCTCACTCCTTCCCCCTTCCCCACTCGTTTGTGGTCCGGAAGAAGTTGGGGTATCCTCTCCTCAATGCTGCGGCGCCAACACTACGAGTGCGCTTTCGAGGAGTTCCTCCGCTCACGCCGGATCCCCTACGTCGCCGTCGATGAAGCCCGCAAGACGCTCCTGCCCCGCCAGAGGCAGGCCACATCCCCCTCGCTGGCCGAGGCCGCGCTCAAATCCTTCGACTTCGTCGTCTATGGCGCGGCGGGGAACCTCCTCATCGATATCAAGGGCAGGCGCCTGACCGGCCGCCGGCTCGAATCCTGGGCCACGCTCGAGGATGTCGAGTCCCTCCACCGATGGGAGGCGCTCTTTGGCCCCGGCTTCGAGGCCGCGTTCATCTTCATCTACGCCTGCGAGCAGCAACCCCCCGACACGCTCTTCGAAGAAGTCATCGAGCACCGCGGCACGTGGTACATCCTCCGCTCGGTCCTTGTTCGTGAGTATGCCCGTGTGATGAAACTCCGCAGCCAGCGGTGGCGTACCGTGGACATACCCGGGTCCGTCTTCCCGCGGATCAGTCGCCCCTTCACCGGGGCCGACTCCGCTCCCGCGGGCGGCTCCGCGTACGATTCCCATGCCGACGAAGGGTTCGGCGGGTGGGCTGTGCCGGCCTTGGCCGGGCTTGATGATGTTGGAGGTCTGCCGGTATGAACAATCGCCCCATGGCCAAAGCCCTGATGCCGCTCGTCCTCGCCGCGGCCGTCCTCGCCGGCTTCACCGCCGAGAGCATCGCGCAGACCGGCTCCTCTGCCCGCCGCGTCGAGAAGCTCGAACCCCCCACCCCCGGCCAGGCCAAGACCGACGGGATCGTCTGGCCCATGCTCATGGGCATGCTCCTCGCCGGTGCCGCGCTGACGGTCAACCTCATCCCCAGCAAACGCGGCCACCAGGACTGATCCCCCCTCCCC
>JAEYUO010000098.1 GCA_023432465.1 Planctomycetota bacterium
ATTCCCAACCTCCCCGCAAGGGGGAGGTCCGGCCGCAGGCCGGAGAGGGAGCTCCTGGCTTTCCTTCAGCCTTTCCTTCCCCTCCTCTGCCTTCGCCTTCGCCTTCCAATCCAAAATCCCAAATCCAAAATCCGCAATCGGAAGCCCCCGACGCCCCATCCCACGGGCGACGTCAGGTTCCAACCACCTTCTCCCCCATCATCAACGACGAGGCCAACATCCTCGCCGCCATCGCCCGCGGCGACCGCACGATCCCCGACCTCGCCGAAGAACATGCCACCACGGTCACCGCGCTCTGCCTCTGGCTCCAGCGCGAGGACATCCAGAAGAAACTCGCCGACCTCACCACCGCCGGCGCAACACTCACCCGCATCGCCGCGGTCAACCAACTCCCCAAGGCCGTCAGCGCGCTCAGCTTCCAGATCGACGGCTACATCGCCGATCGCTGCCGCAACCTCATCAAGCCCGGCCTCGATGCCGACCGCATCTCCGCCACCCGCGATGCCAACGTCCGCAAGGCCGCGCACCTCCTCCTCCGCCTCGCCAAGTTCGACCCCAACCAGCCCGTCTACCGCCGACGCGAACGCGCCGACCGCGCGATTCTCAGCGAAGCCCGCTCCCCCGGCCCCGCCGGGGGAGCTGTCGAGCAAGCGCCGCGCAGCGAGACTGAGGGGGCACCTCTCCTGCCTTCAGACTCTCGCAAAGGAGTGGGTGGAGAGGAAGCGAGTGCGCAGCACGAGCCGGTGAGGGGTGCCTTGAATACTCCCGCCCCTTCTGCTTCCTCTTCTCCCGCTCTTCTTCCCGCTCCGCTCCCCGACATCCTCGACCTCTGCTTCTCCACGCTCGCGGCCATCGCGCCGGAGTCTTCGCGGACCTCGGAATCCCAGACCCGGATCCCGATTCCGGTTCTAACTTCCCACATCCCGCTTCCCACTTCCCACTTCCAGTTCCTCACGTCCCCCTTCCCACCCCGCTCCCGACCGCCCCCGCCAGACTGATTGCACCCACACCGCCTCATAATCGCGCGGTTTTGCCGCTTTCGGTCCTCCTCCCCTTGGCATTCAGTCCGCTTTGCATTACGCTGTAACCGAGAGACCGCCCGGCGGCTCGCGGCATGGAAACCGCGCGCCCTCACTCCCGGGCGACAGGAGAGAGAGCGATGTCCCATCAGCGCCCGCGTGCGTGGTTTGCTTCCTTCCGCTGCGCGATCGCCCTGGCATTCGCCGGAGCGAGCGCTGTCGCCACCGCCGCCCACGCCGATCTTCAGAACAACCCCTACTTCGTCTCAAACCAGAACCAGGGCGAGATGGTCCTCTCCGTCGCCCTCTCCGATGGCGACATCCTCACCTTCCGCGCAGCCGGCCCCGGCGGCACCGGCATGTTCGCGCTCCAGCCCTCCAGCCCCCCCACCGCCGGCGGTGTCCTCCTCACGATCCGCGGCAACAACTTCGGCACGTCCGCAATGTCCCCTCCCAGTTCCAACAGCGCGGGCGACTTCGCCTTCACCGACTTCGACAACGGCGCAAGCGCCCTCTTCGTCCGCCGCGGCGGCGGAAGCCTGCTCACCATCAACGGCGCCAACTTCCGCAGCCCCTCCATCGGACCCGGTGGCACCGTCTTCACCAACGCAGTCGGCGCCTCCGGCGTGGCCGAACTTCTGGCCTACCCGCCCGGCGGCGACCGCATCACCATCGTCGGCAGCAACGATGCCTTCTCCCCCACAGGCCGCGCAGCCCAGACCTCGGGCGGCGCGGTGGTGACCGCCGGCAGCAGCGCGGTCGGCGAAGGCCTCTTCGTCTCAGCCCCCGGCGGACCCCGCGGCACCATCCCCGAGCTGCCGTGGCTCTCCTCCATCAGCAGCCCCGCCGTCTCGCAGCAGAACGCCGTCTTCACCGCGACCCTGTCTTCCGCCGGAATCCGCGGCGTCTTCGCCTCGCCGATCACCGGCGGCAGCATCATCACCATCCACGGCGAGAACTTCTTCGGCCCCGGCCTCGACTTCTCCGAGCCCGCCGCCAACGACGCCGGCGCGGTCGTCTTCGCTCGCCTCGGCGTTGCCAATGGCGGTATCGAACGCATCGAATACAGCGACCTCTTCGGCGGCCCGGTGCAGACGCTCATCCAACTCGGCGATGAACTCCTCGGCTCCACCGTCACCGGCCTCACCTTCAACCCCGATGGCCTGAACGAAGCCGGCGACTTTGCCTACGGCGTCCAGCTCGCCAACGGCACCAGCGCGGTCATGATCGCCAGCAACGTGCCCGCGCCGGGCTCGCTCGTCCTCGTCGGCTTTGGCGCAGCGGTCTATCTGCGCCGAAAGCGCTCCGCGGCCTGACGCTACTCGGTTTTCTCCAGCAGCCTCTTCGCCGCCGCCAGGTTCTCCCGCGGCTCCGATGCCTCAGGTGCAATCCGCGCTGCCCGCTCAAACGCCCCCACCGCTTCCGCGATCCTGCCCCGCCGGATGTACAGCAGCCCGAGATTGTTCAGCGGCTCGTACGAGGTCGGATGCACGGCAATCGCCGCCAGATACGTCCGCTCCGCTTCCCCAAACATCTCCGCACGGACATACGCGTCCCCGCACCGCAGAAACGCCTCGACCGTCGCAATCCCCGCGACAATCGCCCGATCCCACAGTTCCGCCGCCTCTTTCCACCGCCCCTGCGCCGCGCGGACCAGTGCGAGGTTGTACAGGGCGTGCGCGTGCCCGGGCCGATCCGCCAAAGCCCTTTCGAGCCGACCCGATGCCGCCTCCAACTCTCCAGCCCGCATGTCCAAGACCGCAAGATTGATCTGCGCCTCGGGATGCTTCGGGCTCAACCCAACCGCCCGCCCCAGAATCGCCCTGGCCTCATCATCCCGCTGCGTCTGAGCCAGCAGAATGCCCAGGTCGATCAGGCCGCGGACATCACCCGGCGAAAGCTCGATGGCCCGGCGATACAGAGCCTCGGCCTCCACAGGACGGTTCTGGGCAGACCTGAGTTCCCCAAGGTTAATCAGCGTGCTTGGAGAAGTCGGATCCAGCTCGATGGCCCGGAGCAGGTGCGGCTCCGCTTCGGCGATCCGTCCCTGCCGCTGGAACTCCCGCCCCAGGTTGTTGTGCCCAACCGGACTCGAGGGATTCACGGCGATCGCGTGCCGCCACAGGGTTTCGTCGGTGCGCCAATGCGGGACCTGAACAAAGGAGAGCCAGGCACATCCGGCGATGGCGATCGCTGCGACGATCCAGAGAGCTGGTTTGCGGGACCGTTCGAGCCACATCGCAAGCAGGATCGCCGGCCCCAGCAGGGCGAGGTAGGCGTAGCGATCGGCGACGGTCGAGATCGCCTGGTGATGAAAAGTCGCAAGGCCCAGCACCGGAAGCAGAGCAAGCACCGGAAGAGCAAGGGCGAGCAAGGCGGCACGAGAGCGGCGGGCGAACCGGATCGCGGTGAACGTGGCCGCGGCGGCGAGCAGAAGGGCGAGACATGGCCACCAGCCCCCCCACTTCGCCAGCACGAAGGTGGGCGTGCGGCCGTAGTCGGGCGCGAGGTCGAAAGGCCAGACCAGTTTGGAGATGTAGAAGAGCACGGCATCGGAGGCGATGAGTGGCCGTTGCCACCAGGCCGGGGCGTTGGGGAGAACGTCGGCAACCTGCACGGACTGTGTGACGACGACCGCCGCGGCCGAGATCAGCAGCAACGGGGCTACCACCAAGACAATGCGTGTGGCGGGTCTGCCGATCGCCCAGAGCCACGCCGCGGCGATGAGCGGGACCGTGACATTCCCGGGCTTGGAGAGGATCGCGGCGGAGAGAAGCACCGCGGCGATGAACCACCATGAATGCTGGATCGAGCGGCCGGCAAGGCGGTCGGAGGTCCGAAGCAGGCGGGAGCGTTCCGCGGCGAGCGAGGTTTGCGGGTGCAGGTCCTGGGCGCAGCGAGCGAGCGCAAGGATGCTGCCGAGGCCGAACACCGAGCCGAGCAGGCCGCGGGTCTCGGAGATCCATGCCACGGACTCGGCCTGGAGGGGGTGGACTGCAAACAGGAGTGCGCCCGCGAGCGCGGGCCAATCGCTGCGGGTCAATCGCCTGATGATGAAGAACACCATGATGGCCGAAGCGGCGTGGAGCGGGATCTTGAAGCACTGCAGCGCCAGCGGGTTGAGTTTCTCGATATCGGAATCGCCCGTCGCCCGCTGCGTGAGCCATATCTCCGCGGCGAACACGTTGTAGGCGACGGGGATATAGAGGTTGCCGTACGGCTCGCCCCAGAAGTGTGCGAAGCTGTCGCGGGTGATCGTCTGGAACCACGGATTCTCGATGGTGTGGTAGCGATCGTCCCAGTGCAGGATGGCGTTGCGGGCCACGCCGGCGAAGACCGCGACGCATGCGAGCGTGATGATGCACGCACAGAGCCACGGGCGTTGAGGAGTGTGGGATGCCTGATCTTCGCTGCCGATCATGCGTCCCCCTTCGTGTCGGCCGACGATGAGCGAGGGACATTCAGCCCGAGGGCGCGCCCGAGCGTCAGCATGTACAGCCTGACAATCTGCGCCAGGAAGCGCCAGGCCTCGCGCGAGGAGGCCTTGCTCAATCCAGCGGCACGATCGGTGAAGGTGATGGGAACATCGACAGGCTTGCGGACCCGGGCCCTCACCATGAGTTCGAGGCCGATCTTGAAGCCCTGCGCGTGGATTGGGCCGGCGGCGATGAGGACTTCGCGCCGGATGGCGAAGAAGCCCGAGAGCGGATCGGTGGTGTGCACCAGGGGACGGACAAGCAGGGTCGCGGCCGTACTGGCGACCCTTCGCATCCACGGCCAATGGATGTCGGTGGTTCCGCCTTCGGCGTATCGCGAGCCGATGGCCATCTGCGCGCCGGAGCGGATCGCGGCGATGAGCTCGGGGATGGCGGATGGCGGGTGGGTGAGATCGGCATCCATCACGAGGAGGGTGTCGGCACGGGCGTGGGCGAAGCCGTCCAGAACCGCGCCCGCGAGGCTTCGGGGGGCGCGGCGTTCGATGACATGGACCCAAGGGGCTTCGAGGGCGTGCGCTGCGGCGGCGGTGCCATCGGGGCTGTCGTCATCAACGATGATGAGTTCGAAGTCGAGCCCGGACTTTTCCCGGACACCGTCGAGCCGACGGATGAAGTTGGCGATCACGGCGGCTTCTTGGAACGTTGGGACGACGATGGAGGCGATCGGGGCGGGTATGGGGGCCGGGTTCACCACAGTGCGGATTGTGACGCGGGACCGCCTGAACTGCAAGCGGCGAGGCTCGGGGTAGCATTTGGGACCATGAAGCTGCATCGCGGATTTGCCATCAGCTCGATGTCGGTTTGGGTGACCGTGCTCTTCCTCCTGGTGGCGGGCGCGCACCTGGCCTATGCGATGAACGATCCCCGGTGGCAAGGCCGGGCGCTCGTGCCGTTCCTGCTCATGTTTGTGGCGGTTCCGATCGGGATTGCGGCGATCCTCGGCTTCACCGCGTGGTTCCTCTTCCGGAAGTCGGACACGGCAGGGAACTTCGTCTATTGCGGCCTCGTGCTGCTGATGGCGGTCATGCGCATCGCCGTGATGACCGGAATCGTGCCGAAGGGGTTTTCATTCCGGAACTCGCTTCCGCGTCCCGCAATCACCGCCACAAACGAAGTATCGCCCTTGGCCGCTCCACACACGCCGGCTCAGCCGGCTCCGGCGTCGCCCCGATCACCGCGTCCGCAGCCTCCCTCTCCCCGCGATCAGCCGATCCGACCGCAGTCGAGTGACCCGAAGGTGGCGAGCACGCTGCAATCGATTACCACGGAGATCGCCGCCGAGGTTGCTGCCTTCGTGCCACAAGCCGAGAGGGCGTTCTCGGAGTGGTCGCGTGAGCCGCGGCACGATCTGAAGGCGCTCGTCGAGCGGGAGGCCGCGGCTGCGGAGCTGCGTGCTGCCTCGGACCGGCTTGGCCGGCGGTTGCGTGAGCTTCAGCAGGAGGCGAAGCGCCGGCTCGAAGAGGCGGGCGTGGATCCATCGACAGCGCAGGCGGAGGCAGGGAGATTCATGGTGACGTACAACGCCAGCTGGCGTGCGACAGCGGCGGACGGTATCGCACGGGCGGCGGATCGGGTCATCGATGAGACGAACTTTCTGCGGGAGGGATTCTCAAAGTGGACGATCGGTGCGGGCGGCGCGATTGCGTCGGGGGATGCCGGCTTCCAGGGAATCGCGCGGGGAAAGCGGTCGGCCGTGGCGTTTGCGGTGCGGGATCTCGAACGGCTTCGCGTGCGGCTCGTTGACGGGCGATAGCAACTGTATGAGGCCCGGGACTGACGTGGGACATCGATGTGACACGGCGAATCGAGCACATCGCGTTCTTCCTGATTGTCGCGGCGTGCGTGCTGATCGCGTTGTGGTGTGTGCGATGGTGGCGAACCCGCGGCCGCGGGGCGCTTTGTCCGGGGCCGCGCCGGCCGTGGTCTGAGTGGCTCTTCCCGTGGAAGTGGCTCATGGCGGGGCGGTGCGGGTATGACCTGCGCGGGACTCCACCCGATGCACGGGGCGTGATCACCTGTTCTGAGTGCGGCCAACGGCACCGCTCGCTGCGCTCCGCGTGGAGGACGCCGCGGCGCGTGCGTCTGGGCGCCACAGCGGCCGCGCTGCTGTTGGTGGCCGCCGCGGGATACTCGGTGCGGCCGATCCGCAAGGGGGCGTGGGCGAAGTCCACACCAACTGATGGGCTGCTGCTCGTGCAGTCCACGTTTGGGCAGTGGACGACACGGCATGTCCGGAGCGAACTCGACACCCGGATCGACACCATGTCCATCCGGCAGCGGCGTTGGCTGGCAGGTGTGGCGGTTCATGCGCTCGGCGACGACTATGAGCCGTGGAATGCGGTGTGGGCGATGGGTGCGCTGAGCGAGCTTGGTCCGGATGCCGAGCCAGCAATCCTCGGCGGACTGAGTTCCGGCGACTGGCAGCAGCGGCAACTGTGCGCCGAGGTTTCTCGGAGGAAGTTCGAGGCCGCGCGTTCGGGAGTCGGCCCGCTTGAGTATCGCTCACCGTCGCCGCGCCTGATCGAGGTCTCTGTCGAGGCGTTGGCGGATGACGGTTTGCCGTACGGAGCTGCGCGGCGGGTTACCGGCAGGAGCACCGCGACGACGTGGGTCATGAACGCCCGCTCCAGCCTGGCGTTTCTCGCCGCGTGCGGAGAGGATGCCGAGCCGTTCCTTCGGCCCGCGCTGCGATCGCCCGATCCGCAACAGTTGTTCCTGGCGGCGTGCAGCGCGGGGCTCGCACGCTGTGACGGGCTCGCATCGGAAGCGATCCCCTTGCTGATTCCGCACCTGAAGTCGGACGAGCGGACAGGCAATGCCAAGCTGGCCGCTGCCGCCCTGTTCGCCTTCGGCGAGCACGCCAGGCCATCGGTTGAGCACCTGACGAGCGGCGGCGCGGATGAGCAACAGCGCCGAATCGCGAGACGAATCCTTGCGGAGTGGGAGGGCCCGGCGCGGGATGTGGCCGAGGCCGCGGCCCGCGATGCGATCTACGCGGAATGGTCCGATGAGCCGTTCACGGCGGTCCGCAGAGGCGGCGTACCGGGCTTCCACCCGTTCCTGGAGTGAGCGGGCGGCACTGGCTGCCGGGCACAAAAACGGCCCCGCATCGGATGGATGCGGGGCCGCGCACGGAGGGAACACCATGGAGACGAAAGGGCGGTGATTGAGGGGTCTGGGCGTGGGCTTAGCGGCGGCGACGGCCGGCGAGGCCCAGGAGGCCGAGGCCCGCGAGGAGGCCGGTGCCGGGGGCGGGGACGGTCGTGACGGTGATGACCGCATCGTTGTAGTCGTAGTCGGCGCTCTCGCCGGCGATGCGGTCTTCCCAGAAGAGCGCGATCTGGCTGAGGCCATCAGGGCCGGTGACGTGGTAGGAGACGAGCTGGTCGAAGCTCTCGCCGAAGCGGGTGCCCGCGCCGAGGTTGGAGCTGGGGAGCGAGGTGAAGGTGCGGCCGGTCGAGGTGTTCTGGAGCGCCCAGCGGAAGCTGGAGCTGAGCTCGATGGCTGCCGGGGCATCGAAGACGCCGGTGGCGAAGATGGGCTGGAAGACGGGCTCGGCCTGGGTGTCATCGAACCAGCCGAAGATGTGGCTGTCGCCGGCGTACTTGGCGCGGGCGATGACGGTGACGGATTCGCCGCCGCTGGACCACATGTCGTCCTGCGAGATGGCCGGGGAGATCGAGGACAGGCCGACACCGAAAGGCGCGCCGGCATCCATGATGCGGGTCGCGGTGGAGGCGCCGCTCGTGACGTTGACGCCCGAGGCGGACCACGATCCGCCGTAGATGTTGTTCAGGATCGCGGCGTGGCCGAGTTCGCTGCCGGGGGGAGCGTTGACGGTCGTGTACTGCGCATTTGCGATCGCGGCGGATCCAACAAAGGCGGCGATGGCGATGACGGCGTTGGTGCGGTTCTTCATGTCTTTCCCTTTCAGTGGAATCGCGGCTGGGAGCGGGCGACGCCTGCTCACACTCACGACGAGGGAAAGATCACTTTCAACGAGCGTGTCGGCCACGCGGTGAGGCGTCCTGCCGGATTGCGCGATGGGATGAACGCGCGGGGCTTCCCATCTTGGCGGGTTACCGTGACGGTGCCGATAAGAAGCGGCCGCGGGCGCGGCGGGAACGGACGTGGGTCAATCCACAAGCCTTGCCGCGATTGCCAGGGCGGATTGATCGCCGCGGCGGGTGAGGGCGGAGGGGACGATGCGTGCGTGGGCTGCGGATGCGGCGACGCCCTCCTCGATCATGTGTCGGGTTGCACCGGGGATGAAGAGGTCGGGGTGCGCGGTGCCGATGGTGCCCAGGACGATGACATCGGGGTTGAGGATGTCGGTGAGGATGGTGCAGAGGCGGCCGAGCTCGGTGGCGAGGCGGTCGGTGACGCGCCGCGCGGCGGGGTCGCCGGCGGCGGAGGCGGCGCAGAGGTCCTCGGCGCGGATCTTCGCGCCGGATTCGAGCATGTCGCGGAGGCGGGAGGGCTCGTTTCGCTGGATGCAGATGAGGGCTTCCTGCTGGGCGAGCTGGGACATGCCGGGGCCGGAGAGGAAGCCTTCTGCGCTGCCGCGTTTGGCGAAGCCGACTGGGCCATCATCGCGGAGGCGGATGCGGCCGATCTCGCCGGCGAGGCCGAGCGGGCCTTCGTAGAGCTTGCCATCGATGATGAGCCCGGAACCCATGCCGGTGCTCATGGTGAGGTAGACGGCGGTTGTTGCGGCTCGGGCGGCCCCCCACTTCCATTCGGCGAGCGCGGTGGCGTTCGCATCGTTCATGAACGCGGTGGGGCAGGGGAAGTTCTGCGCGAGCCAGTCGCGGATGGCAAAGCCGTGCCAGCGGGGCATGTTGGGCGGGTCGAGGAAGCGGCCGCGGGCGTAGTCGAGGGGGCCGGGGCAGGAAGCGCCGAGCGCGGCGGGGGCGGTGGAGGAGCCGGCGATTCGCGCGAGCATGGCGAGGAGGCGATCGCGGCAGTCGGTCAGGATGTCGGCGGGCGCGGCGGCGTGGTCGGTGGGCAAGGATTCGGATGCGAGCACGCGGCCGTCGGGCGCGCCGATGCAGAGGCCGATCTTGGTGCCGCCGATATCGAGGCCGAGGAGGTACGCCGCGGCGGCGGTGGTCACGCGACGAGTTCCTGGGGAGCCTGGCCCATCTGCTCTTCACGGGTCTTGATGAGCCCGAACCAGATCAGGGTGAAAGCTGGATATGCCAGGGAGAAGAGAACGGTGCACCCAAAGATCGCGTAGGCGAACGCTTCGATCCCGCCCTGCATCTGCTGGGCCTGGGCGGCCATGTTCGGGTCGCTTTGCATCTGCTGCATCTGGGCGGCGACCTGCTGCTTCATCGCGCCGAAGCCGATGAACGAACCGATGAGCCCGATGAGGATCGCGAGGGCTGCCCACACCAGGTGGAGCGTGCGGCCCTTCCACTGATAGCGCATCGTCTGGATTCCCGCGTACAGCAAGAGCGCGCTGAGGAGGAAGCCGAGGATCCCGATGACGATGTTGAAGGCGACGTTCTGTCCGGCCATCTGCTGCTGCATCTGCTGCTGCTGCTCGGGCGGGACCATGCTGATGAGCATGGGCTGCACGAGTGCGGAGACGGCGGTGCAGCCGTTGCAGATGAGCCCGAGGCTTGCCCAGACGATGCTGATGATGCCCACGATTTTCGGCCACGCGGGGGGCTCGGCTCCGAAGTCGGGCTCGCCATACATCGGCGGGACGGCATTGAACTGGCTCATGGTCTTATCCCTCTCGATCGCGGCGTGAACTGGTCAGAGCTGGCGGAGGAATCGCAGGTCGTTCTCGAACAGCATACGGATATCCGGGATGCCGTACTTGCCCATGGCGAGGCGCTCGATGCCGAAGCCGAAGGCGAAGCCGGTCCATTCTTCGGGATCGATGTTGCAGGCTTCCAGCACGGCGGGGTCCACCATTCCGCAGCCGCCGAGCTCGATCCAGCGCGGGGGCTGATCGGGGCGGAGGCGGATCTTCATGTCGAACTCGGCGGAGGGCTCGGTGAAGGGGAAGTAGCTGGGGCGGAGGCGGATCTCGGCATCCGGGCCGAAGTAGCCCTTGGCGAAGTGGAGCAGGGTGCTCTTGAGGTCGGCCATGGAGACGCCGCGATCGATGTAGAGGCCCTCGATCTGATGGAACATGAAGCTGTGGGTGGCATCGACGGTGTCGGGGCGATAGACGCGGCCGGGGGCGACGACCTTGATGGGCGGGCGCGTGGTCTGCATCACGCGGATCTGCACCGTCGAGGTCTGGCTGCGGAGCATGCGGGGGAGCTTGCTCGTCGCGGGGTCGTCGATGTAGTAGTTGTCGATGGGCTCGCGGGCGGGGTGCTCGGGCGGGATATTGAGGCGGACGAAGTTGTGCTCATCGTCCTCGAGCTCGGGGCCCTGCGCGACATCGAAGCCCATGCGGGCGAAGACCTCGACGAGCTCATCGCGGACGCGGCTGATGATGTGGCGGCGGCCGAGGCCTGTGGACCAGGCCAGGCCGGGCTCGGTGACATCGATCCCGGATGCGGGCCTGGCGGCGGGGCTGCCTGCGCCGAGCTGCTCCTGGCGCGTCTTGAAGGCGTCGGTGAGGGCCGCGTTGATCTGGTTGACGCGCTGGCCGTAGGCGGGCTTGTGCTCCTTGGGGACATCCTTCACCGCGCCGAGCGCGGCCTTGATGCGTCCGCTGGAGCCGAGGAACTCGATGCGCCACTGCTCGAGCGCGGCGGGATCTGCGGCGGCGTTGAGCGCGGCGGTGGCCGCGGCTTCGAGCTGGTTCAGGGAGTCGAGCATTGGGGCGGAGTGTAGGGGAATTGAAAGTTCAAAGCACAGATCGGAGAGCTCAACGGGGGAAAGGCGACGCCACGGCGGAAGTGCACAAAAACGACAAGGCCCGCCGGCGAACCGACGGGCCTTGAAGATGTCGAACGGTACAGAACGAGATCAGTTCTGCTGCTTGGACATCGGGCACTGCGCGGCGCAGTCGGCCTTCTTCTCGGAGCAGGAGGAGGCGCAGGAGGCCTTCTCGGCGCAGGTGCCGGTCTTCGCGCTGGCGGGGGTGACCTCGCCGTCCTTCGCGACCGCGGCGGTCTCCTTGCAGGTGCCGCAGCACTCGCCGTTCTTCTGGCAGCCGGCCAGGAGAGCGAGAGCGGAAACGCAGCAGATCGCGCCAAAACCAAAGATGGACTTCTTCATGTGAGACTCCCGTGAACACGCCCGGCCGCGAACGCGGCACGGAGCCATTTGTGGACATCCGGCAGGACCCGCGACCACCGCGGTACCGGAGACCTAGACATACCGTAGCACCCAGATGCGGTTGCGGCCAAACCAAGTCCGAAAATCGGTAAAAATGAAAGAAAAACAGCCCGGGCGAGGTGCCCGGGCTGGATGAGGTTGCAAGACGCGAGAGTCGGGGAAGAGGATCAGGCCGCGGATTTGGCTTCGGATTTGGCTTCTTTCCGGACCTTGGCGGCAAAGGCCTGGCGGCGGTCGGCCTGGCGGCGGCGGGTGCTGGGGCTGCCACCGATCTCCGGGCCTTCCTCGGCCCCGACAAACTGGACCAGGGCGAGCTCGGAGCCATCGCCGATGCGGTGCTTGCCGAGGCGGACGAGGCGGGTGTAGCCGCCTGCGCGGTCCTTGAAGCGGGGAGCGACGTTCGTGAAGATGTGCTTCACGAGCTTGGGGGCCTTGCGGAGCTCGCCGTAGCGGTTGCGCTCGACATCGGCGGAGTCCGGGACATCGAAGTACTTCGATGCACGGTCGCGGAGGGCATCCACCGCGGCCTTCTCCTGGTCGCTGGCCTTGTTGGGCAGCCAGAGCCAGTCGAAGCCGAGTCGGTCGCGTCCGAGGATCGCGATGACCTGGCGCCGGGAGGCGAGGTCCCCCTTCTTGGCGAGGGTGACGATCTTCTCGACCAGGGGCCGCATGGCCTTGGCCTTGGTGACGGTGGTGACGATCTGACCGTGCTCAAAGATCGCGGCGGCCAGATTGCGCATCGTGGCTGCGCGATGGGCCGTGGTGCGACCGAGCTTGAATCCGCCCTTGCGGTGGCGCATCGAAATACTCCTCGAACAAAGACCGCACGGGCACGCCGGCGGAAAACGGGCGGAACTCTATGCGCCAAGGACTTGCGGGCAAATCCGCGTTTGAACTCTCGACCGGACGGCGCCGACCGGTGAGAGCGGACATCAGACGGAGGCGGTGGAACCGGGGGTCATGGTGGTCGTGGCCCCTTCGGGGAGCTTGATTCCCAGGTCCAGGTTCATATCGGTGAGCTTCTTCTTGACCTCGCGGAGCGATGTGCGACCGAAGGACCGGACCTTGAGCAGGTCGGAATCGGTGTGCTGGACGAGGTCGGCGATGGTGATGATGCGGGCGGACTCGAGGCAGTTGCTGGCGCGGACGGAGAGGTCCAGGTCGCTGATGGGGCGGTTGAGCTTGCGGATGAGTTCCTCATCGACGCCGGCTGCGGCCGCGGCGGCCTCGGTGACGGTCTCGCGACCGACCTCGAAGTACTGAACGAAGGGATTGAGGTGCTTGCGGAGGATCTTGCCGGCCTCGACGAGGGCCATCTCGGGGGTGACGGTGCCGTTGGTCCAGATGTCCATCACGAGCTTGTCGTAGTTGGTGCGCTGGCCGACACGGGTCTCCTCGACCTTGAAGCGAACACGCTGGACCGGGGAGTAGATGGCATCGATGGGGATGAGGCCGATCTCCTGGTCCTCCTCGCGGCGGTACTGCTCGCTGGCGGGGACGTAGCCGCGGCCGAGACCGACGCGGAGCTCCATCTCAAAGTCCACCTTCTCGGTGAGGGTGGCGATGATGTGTTCCTTGTTGAGGATCGTGACGGAAGGATCACCCTCGATCAGTTCGGCGGTGACATCGCCGGGGCCGGAGGCGGCGAGGGTGAGGGTCTTGGGACCGTCGCCCTCCATCTTGACGATGAGGCCCTTGACGTTGAGGATGATGTCGGTGACATCTTCCATGACGCCGGGGAGGGAGTGGAACTCGTGGGGTGCGCCCTTGATCTTGACGGCGGTGACGGCCGCGCCCTCCAGGCTGGAGAGCAGGACCCGGCGGATGCCGTTGCCGATGGTGGTGCCGAAGCCACGCTCGAACGGCTCGACGGTGAAGCGGCCGAAGGTGTTGCCCTGGAACTTGGGGTCGGCGACGACGTGGGACGGGAGCTCGAAACCTCGCCAGCGGATGCGCATGATGAAACCCTTCGAAACGTGTCAGCGTGACCCTGTGATGGGAAGCGCCCGTCCGCCTGAATCGGGTTGACCACGGGCCGCTGACTGCCCGGGCCTCCCTGCTGTGCGGGGGCGATTGATTCGAGGCCGCGCAGCGGTTGTGCCGCAGCGCGGAGGATGATCGATCAGACGCGGCGGCGCTTGCGGGGGCGGCAGCCGTTGTGGGGGATCGGGGTGTGATCCTCGATCGCGGTCACGCGGAGGCCGGTGGAGACCAGACCCTGGACCGCGGACTCGCGTCCCGCGCCGGTGCCCTTGATGAAGACCTCGATCTCGGACATGCCGAGCTTGCGGGCCTTCTGTCCCGCGGACTCGCCCGCGCGGGTCGCGGCGAAGGGCGTGCTCTTGCGGGCGCCCTTGAAGCCGATCGTGCCGGCAGAGTCCCAGGCGACGGTTTCGCCGTTGGGATCGGTGACGGTGACGATGGTGTTGTTGTGGGACGCACGCACGTGGGCGATGCCACGGGTGACGTTCTTGCGGACCTTCTTCTGCTTCTTCGCCATCGATTGCTCCTCGGATCAGCCGACCGCTTGGGTCGTACCCGGGGGTGGGTGGAACTGAGAACGGAATACGGAGAGCGGGAAGCAGCAGGATGCCCGCTGCTCCCCGCGGTTTGACTACTTACTTGGCCTTGACGCCCTTCTTGCCGGCGACCGTCTTCTTCTTGCCCTTGCGTGTGCGGGCATTGGAGCGGGTGCGCTGGCCGCGGGTGGGGAGGCCGCGACGGTGACGATCGCCGCGGTAGCTGCGGACGTCCTTGAGTCGCTGGACGTTCTGCTGCACCTGGCGGCGGAGGGCACCTTCGACAATGTAGGTGTTGTCGATGATCGCGTTGATGGCGGCGAGCTGCTGCTCACCGACCTCGGTCGCGCGGAGATCGGGATTGACCCCGGCCTCGGCGAGGATCGCGGCGGCGAACTTCGGCCCGATCCCGTAGATGTACTGGAGGGCGAAGAAGATCTTCTTCTTTTCAGGAACGTCAATACCCGCAATACGTGGCACGGCGAACTCCTATCGAGCGAACGCGGCGGTGTGGCCGCGAGATTTCCTACCGATCAGCCCTGGACCTGCTTGTGCTTGGGATTGGCCTTGCAGATGACCCGCACCTTGCCCTTGCGGCGGACCACCTGGCACTGGTTGCACATGCGACGGATGCTTGCCTTGACCTTCACGACTTAACCCGTCCTTTCGGACCGTCATCGGTCCGCTCTCTCGATACGCGATTTGATCCGCCAGCCTTTGGGCGAGCGGGGATGTTAGGACCGAATCCGCGTCGTGGCCAGCGAGAAGCGGGCCGCGGACGCCTAAACCTCTGTCACTCCCGTCCTTGAGAGCCCCCACCATCACCCGAATCCGAAAGAACTCACTGGCGGTAGGTGATCCGCGCCTTGGTGAGGTCATATGGGCTGAGCTCGACGGTCACCCGGTCGCCCGGGAGGATGCGGATGTAGTTCATGCGCATCTTGCCCGAGACGTAGGCCAGAATCTTGTGGCCGTTGGGGAGCTTGACCGTGAACATGGCGTTCGGCAAGGCTTCCTCGACCACTGCGTCGAGCGTGAGTTTGTCGTCCTGTTTGCTCATAACCCTCTTTGATTGGGCGTGCCGCGGGGGCGGTCAGGCCCCTGTGGTGACGCGGGAGCCGCGGATGCGAGGCCCGCCGCCGGGTTGCTCGTTTCCGCTGCTCAGGAACCCTGCATAGTTTCTCATCAGCAGGTTGGCTTCGACACGCTGGATGAAGTCGAGAATGACCGACACGACGATCAGCAGGCCGGTTCCGCCGAGGAACTGGGCGACCATGGGGCTGACACCGAGGCGGCTGTTGACGATCGTGGGAATGACGGCGATGACGGCGAGGAAGGCTGCACCGACGAAGGTGATCCGCTCCATGACCATTTCGAGGTACTCGGCGGTCCGCGGCCCGGGCCGGAGACCGGGGATGAACGAGCCGTGATCGCGGAGGTTCTTGGCCATTTCCTCGGGATTGAACTGGACGGTGATCCAGAAGTAGCTGAAGAAGTAGATCAGGATGACTTCGAAGAAGACGTAGGGGAACTCGCCCATGCGGAAGGCATCGCCCAGCCATGTGACGACACTGGTCAGGCCTTCGGGCCAGCCCTGAGAGCGGGCCTGCGTCGCGAGGGCCGCGAAGATCACGGAGGGGAAGATCATCAGCGAGGAGGCGAAGATGACGGGCATGACGCCGCCGTGGTTGACACGGAGGGGGAGGTAGCTGCGCTGGCCGCCGAAGACCTTGCGGCCGCGGGTGTGCTTGGCCTGCTGGATCGGGATGCGCCGCTGGGCGACGGTCATGATCACTGATCCGGCGACGACGAGCACGAATCCGGCCAGGATGAAGAAGAGGCCGGAGAAGCCCATCTTCTCGCCCGCAGCGCGGGGATCGAAGTTGTCCCAGATCCAGATGACCGCGGAGGGCATCTGGGTGAGGATGCCGCCGGCGATGATGAGCGAGACGCCGTTGCCGATGCCGTACTTGTCGATCTGCTCGCCGAGCCACATCAGGAAGACGGTGCCGGCGGTGAGGGCGGCGATGGCCATGATCCACCAGACCGGGTTGGCCGCCCAGGCGGGATAGACCAGGTTGGAGGCGGTGATGTACTTCAGCCAGCCGAAGCCCTGCACGATGCAGAGGCCGATGGTGGCGTAGCGGGTCCACTCCATGATCTTCTGGCGGCCGGTGGGGCCTTCCTGCTGGAGCTTCTTGAGCGCGGGCAGGACGGAAGCCAGGAGCTGGAAGATGATGGACGCGGAGATGTAGGGCATGATGCCCAGGCCGAAGATGGTGGAGTGTCCGAAGGCACCGCCGGAGAAGGTGGTGACGAACATGGCGGCCTTGCCCGCCGCGCTTCCGGACTCGACCTGCTGCTCGAAGAACTGGCGCAGCTGCTCCTGGTTCACACCCGGGAGGGGGATCCAGTGGCCGATCCGGTACACCGCGAGCATCCCCAGCGTGAAGAGGATCTTCGTGCGGAGTTCCGGGATCCGGAAGACATTGATCAGGGCCTTGAGCATCATGACCGTCCGTGTCGACTACCCGCCGGAACCGCCTCAGGCTTTCGGGGCGGGCTTCTTGGCTGCATCAGCTTCCGGCGCATCGGCCTCGGCGTCGATGGCCTTGGGCTTCTTGGCGCCGGAGGAACGATTCAACTTCTTGGTGAGGTTCTTGGGGGTCTTGTCGTCGCTGTTGCGATCGACGCCGCGGACCATGTCGCGCCGGGTGCCGGTCTCGTTGACCTTTCCGCCTGCGCCCTCGATGAGCTTGCGGGCCTTGCCGGAGACGCGGGCCGCGGTGACATCGAGCTTGGCGTTGAGGGTCATGTCGCCGAGATCGCCGAGGATCTTGAGGTCGCGCGAGTCATCGCGGATCAGACCGGCCTTGATGAGGGTCTCGGTGTTGACCGTCCCGCCCTTGGCGAACGCGGGGTTGGCGAGGATCGCACGGATGTTGACGGTCCAGAAGCGGTTGGTGAAGTTGGCGTTGGTGAAGCCGAACTTCCGCAGGCGGCGGAAGTAGGGCATCTGGCCACCTTCGAAGCCGGTCTTGCGGGCGGTGCCGGAACGGCTGCCCGCGCCCTTCTGGCCGCGGCCGGAGCGCTTGCCGCCGCTGCCGGTGCCCCGGCCGACGCGCTTGCGCCGCTTGTTGCGGCCTGCGAGTTGCGTGATTTCGTGGATCATCATGGTCGGTCACTCCAGCGATGCATCGGCCGCGGGGCCGCGAAGATTCGTGTGGGATCAGGAACGGGATCAGGCCTGGGCGGGTGCTCCACCGGCGGCATCGGACGGCGCTGCGGGGGCGGACTCGCCACCCTCTGGGCCACGGCGACGGGGGCGGTTTCCGCCGCGACCCTTGCGCTCGTTGCCGACGGTGTTGACGGGGCCGCGGGCGCGCTGCTCCTTGCCGGCGGACTTGGGCATGAAGGCCTTGCCCTTCTCGATGCGGTCCTCGATCTGGGTGCGCTCGAGGGTCTGGCCGCGGAGGCCGGCGACAACGTCGGGGGTCTGGAGCTGCTCAAGGCCGTCGAACACGGCCTTGACGACATTGCGTGCGTTGGTCGATCCGAAGCACTTGCTGAGGGCATCGGTGATGCCGGCGAGTTCGAGGATCGAGCGGACGACGGTGCCCGCGACGACGCCGGTACCGGGCGAGGCGGGGAGGAGGCGGACCTTGGACGCGGAGAAGACGCCCTCGACCTCGTGGTTGAAGGTGCCGCCCATGCGGGGGATGGTCAGGAGCTTGCGCTTGGCGTACTTCTGAGCCTTCTCGATCGCGTTGGGGACTTCGTTGGCCTTGGCGTAGCCGTAGCCGATCTGCCCGTTGCGGTTTCCCACAACGACCAGCGCGCCGAAGCTGAAGCGGCGGCCGCCCTTGACGGTCGAGGCGGTGCGGTACACGCCGATCGTCGTGGACTCAAGACTTGTCGATTCATCAAGGAGTTCGGCCATGTGTGCTGCTCGTGTGAAACGTGGATCGTTGGTTGCTGCGCTGTGGGCGCCGGTTGATTAGAACTTGAGACCTGCCTCGCGTGCGGCATCGGCCAGGGCCTTGACCCTGCCGTGGAACTTGAAGCCGCCGCGGTCGAAGCAGACGGCGGCGATGCCGCCCTGCTTGGCGCGTTCGGCCAGGAGCTTGCCGACGATCGCCGCCGACTTGGAGTTGCCGGACTTCTCGCTGCCGGCCGCGGACTCTCGCGAGCACGCGGACGCGAGGGTGCGTCCGGCCAGATCGTCGATGATCTGGGCGTAGATGTGCTTGGCGGACTTGTACACCGCGAGACGGGGACGCGAGGGCGTGCCGCTGACGTTGCCGCGGACGCGCCGGTGGCGCCGTGAGAGGCGGAATGCCTTGTGGGAGTTCTTGTCCATAGTCGATCGCTCCGGGCGTTGGGCCCTGCTTGCTTCGTGAATCAGGCGCCGAACTGCTTGCCCTGCTTGCGCTTGATGGTTTCTTCCTTGTACTTGATGCCCTTGCCGTTGTAGGGCTCGGGCTTGCGGCGGGCCCGCATGTCGGCGGCGAACTGCCCGACGGCCTTCTTGTCCGGCCCCTTGATGGTGACGAACTGCTTGTCGACCGTGACATCGAGCCCGGCGGGGATCGGCATGACGATGGGGTTGGCGAAGCCGACGGTCAGCTTGATGTTCTTGCCCTGCAGGGCGGCTGTCCAGCCGACGCCAACGACCTCCATGACCTTCTCGTAGCCCTTGTTGACTCCCTCGACGGCGTTCTGGAGGAGCGCGCGGGTGGTGCCCCAATAGGCAGCGGCGGCGGGGTTGTCGGCGTGGCCATCGGCGATGGTGACGCCGAGCTGCTTGCCGGCCTCGTCGAAGGTGACCTTGACCTCCTCGCGGACGGGGACGATCAGGGAGTGCTTGGCGCCGGAGATCGTCACCTTGTCGGCGGCGACCTGGACCTTGACACCTGCGGGGAGGGCTACTGGTTTCTTTCCGATACGGGACATTGTCTGTTGCTCCTCATCCGATCCGCTTCAACCGGACGGCTTCGACGTGTGGTGCCTGGTGTTAACCGACGATGCAGAGAAGTTCGCCGCCGACGCGCTCGGTGCGTGCCTTGCGGTCGCTCATCACGCCCTTGGAGGTTGAAACGATGGCGATGCCGAGGCCCTGGAGGGGGCGCGGGAGGTCATCCACGCTCTGGTAGACGCGGCGACCGGGCTTGCTCTCGCGATGGAGCGAGTTGAGCACGGTCTCGCCGCGGGGGCCGTACTTGAGCTTGACCTTGATTCGGCCCTGTCGTCCGTCCTCGACGACTTCGTAACTGTCGATGTAGCCCTCATCGCGGAGGACGTCCGCGATACCGCGGCAGACCTTCGAGTTGAGGCACTCCACGATCTTGGCCTTGATGCTCGCAGCGTTTCGGATGCGAGTGAGCATGTCTGAAATGGGGTCGTTCATCGACATCGGGCAGTCCCTGTGGCGCAACGCGCCGTCAATACTCGGTCTGGGTCGGAAAGGTCCCTGGGGCGTGTTCTTACCAGCTTGACTTGCGCATCCCCGGGATCTTGCCCTCGAGGGCGAGCTTCCGGAGCATGATGCGGCTGATGCGGAACTTGCGATAGACGCCGCGGGCGCGCCCGGTGAGTTCGCAGCGACGCACGATGCGTGTGCTGTACTTGGGCTTTCGGTTCGCCCGTGCTGTCTGGGCCTTCGTCGCCATACGTTCTTCTCCGTCAATCCCTACGCGGGTTCAGTCAGTTACTCTGGCAAGTCACTCGGGCTCAGGCGGCTCTGGGTTCGCGCTTCTCTTCGCGGCGGAAGGGCATTCCGAGTTCCGCGAGGACGAACCGGCTCAGGTCCGGCGAGGAGTTGCTGAAGATCATGTTGATGTTCATGCCGTGGGTGAACGTCACCTCGGCCATGTTGATTTCGGGGAACACGCCCTGCTCGGAGAGGCCCATGGCGTAGTTGCCCTGGCGATCGAAGCTGCGGTCGTTGAGGCCGCGGAAGTCCTTGATACGGGGCGTGGCGAGGTTGATGAGCCGGTCGAGGAAGTACCACATGCGCTCGCGGCGGAGGGTGACCATGGCGGCGGTTTCGTAGCCTTCGCGGACCTTGAAGTTCGAGACGCTCTTCTTGGCCTTGAGGACGACGGGCTTCTGGCCGCTGATCGTGGTGAGCGTGTCGAGCACGGTCGCCTTGACGTTGGGGGGCAGCTTGGTGCCGTCGAGGTGGCGTCCCATGTTGACGTTGATGACGATGGAGCGCAGCCGGGGCTGGGCCATCGGGTTCGCGAGGCCGAACTTCTCGGCGAGGGCCTTGCGGACCTTCTCCTCGTAGACGCCCTTGAGGCGCGGGGGAGGGAGGGGCCCGACGGGCGCATCGTCATCGCCCTTGGTTCGCTTGCCCTGCGGCTTCTTTGTCATGTCCTTGGCCATTGATCGTTTCCGGGTTCTGAAGTTCGCTGGCGATTACTTCTTGGCGGGCTTGGAGGTCTTTGCGGGCTTGGCGGCGTGCTTCTTCTTGGCATCGGGGCCGCGGACGACGCCCAGTTCCTTGCCGCCACGGGCGGCGACGCGGACCTTGCTGCCGTCGGGCTTGGCGACGAAGCGGACGCGGGTGGGCTTGCCGTCGACGACGGGGCTGACATTGGAGATGTGCAGCGGGGCCTCCCGGGTGATGATTCCGCCCTGGGGATTCAGCCGGGTGGGCTTGAGGTGCTTGGTGCGGAGGTTGATGCCCTTGACGATGACGCGATCCTCCTTGGTGAGGATGCGCATGATCGTGCCAACCTTGCCCTTGTGAGAGCCGCTGTTGACGATGACGTTATCGCCGGTGCGTACGTGGCGTGCCATGTTCAGACGACCTCCGGTGCGAGGGACACGATCTTCATGTAGTTCTTTTCGCGGAGCTCGCGAGCGACGGGCCCGAAGATGCGGGTGCCCTTGGGGTTTCCGTCGTCGCCGATGAGCACCACGGCGTTGGTATCAAACTTGACGTACGAGCCATCGGGGCGGCGGGTGGCCTTGGTGGTGCGGACGACGACGGCCTTGGACTTGTCTCCGGCCTTGACCTCCGCTCCGGGGAGGGCCTTCTTGATGGAGACCAGCACGCGGTCGCCGATGCCGGCGATGCGACGGGTGAACGCCCCGCTCTTGGTCGAGCCGCCGTAGACACGGATGACGTAGGCCTCCTTGGCCCCGCTGTTATCCGCGACTTCGCAACGTGTTTCCTGCTGCAGCATCTTCGTTTACCTCTTCGACCCGCGGGGCATGGGGCCCGTCGCGAGGCGAGAAACTGTCAGTCCTTGATCAACTCAACCCGGCGGCTCTTGGAGACGATGCGGACCAGGCGCCAGCGCTTGGTCTTGCTGATGGGGCGGCACTGCGCGACCTCGACCGTGTCGCCCAGGCTGGACTCGTTGTTCTCGTCGTGCACCTGGAGGATGGTGCGCTTGGAGACATACTTGCCGTACTTGGAGTGGCGCTCCTTGAAGTGCACAACGACCTTGCGGGTCTTGGCGCACTTGTCGGACTCGACCACGCCCACCTTGGTGCCGTGGAGAGTCGCGGGCTCCGTGGGAGCGGTCTGAGCGGTCTTGCTGGTCGTCGTCTTGGCCATGGCGGCTTATCCGTTTCCTTGCTCGCCCGCGTGGGCGGGCGTTGTTCAATCAGCTCTTGCGTGCCCGACGGGCGTTCTGCTCGGTCAGGATCCTGGCGATATCCCTCTTGGTCTTGCCGTAAACCGAGGAGTCCTCGACCTTCTCGGTCACGAACTGGGAGCGGATCGTGTGCAACTGCGTGCGCAGCCGCTTGACCTCGAGCCCGATTTCCTCATCCGTCAGTTTTCGCACTTCTTCGCCGGTCATCATTCGATCCTCGTTCGATCCGGAACCCTGAACATCACCTGCTTACACGGACAGACGGCGGCCGACGAACCGGCACTTCACCGGCATCTTCATCGCGACGCGGACCAGGGCCTTCTTGGCGAGGGCCTCGGGGACGCCCGCGATCTCGAAGAGCATGGTGCCGGGCTTGACCCGCGCCGCCCAGTAGTCCACATCCGCCTTGCCGGTACCCATTCGAGTTTCCAGCGGCTTCTTGCTGATGGGCTTGTCCGGGAAGACCCGGATGAACAGCTTGCCTTCGCGCTTGAGGAAGTGCTGAGCGGCGATACGGCCGGCCTCGAGGGTGCGCGCGGGGACCCACGCGCCCTCCATCGACTGGAGGCCGAACTCGCCGAAGGCGACGTAGTTGCCCTTGGTCGCCTTGCGGGGTCGGATCCGCCGCATTTCCTTGCGGTACTTGACTCGTTTTGGCATCAACGCCATGCATCACACTCCGTCTGCTGCGAACATCCGACTCTCTGACTTAGCGACGACCACGGGCGCGGGCGCGACCGCCGGCCGCCTTGGACTCGGTCTCGTCGACCATGCCCTGGGTGTACATACCTTTATAGATCCAGCACTTCACACCGATCGCGCCGTAGGTCGTGAAAGCCTCCGACTGGGCGTAGTCGATGTTTGCCTGGAGGGTGCTCAACGGGAGCGAGCCCAGCTTGACCGCGAGGACGCGGCTCATCTCGGCCCCGCCGAGGCGGCCGGAGATCTGGATCTTCACGCCCGATGCGCCCGCCTGCATGGCGGCCTCGGCACGCATCTTGACGACGCGGCGGAAGCTGGCACGCTTGCGGAGCTGCTCGGCGACGCTCTCGCCGACGAGCTTGGCATCGAGGTCGGGGTTCTTGATCTCGATGATCGAGATCGAGACCTTGCGACCGGTCATGAGCTGCAGCTCCTCGGTGAGGCGGTCCACCTCGGCGCCCTTGGGGCCGATGACCAGGCCGGGGCGTGCAGTCTTGACGATGATCTTGAGCTCTTCGCGGGTGCGCTCGATGTGGATATCGCTGACCGCGGCGTGTGGCGGCTGGCGATTGAATCGCTTATCGAGGAACTTGCGGAGCTTCTCATCTTCGATGAGAAGCTCGCCGTAAAGCGCCTTGGGGGCGTACCAGCGGCTCTTGTGAGCCTCGGTGATGCCGACCCGGAACCCAAATGGATGAGTCTTCTGGCCCATAGGTTCAGCGTTCCTCCACGCCCACGGTGATGTGGGACATGCGCTTGAGAATCGGGTGTGCACGGCCGCGGTCCTTCGGTTGGAACCGCTTCATGACCGGGCCATTGGCGACGACGCTCTCGGTCACGACGAGAGAGGCGGCATCGGCTCCGGCCTGCTCGGCCTCGGCGTACGCGGCCATCAGGGCCTGCTTGACATCCACCGCGGCTCGCTTGGTGGTGAAGGTGAGCAGGTTGACGGCGTGATCGAACTTCTTGCCGCGGATGAGATCCACGACCAGCTTGGCCTTGCGGGGGCTCCCACGGTGATAGCGGAAGACGTTGGTGAACCGGACGATGTCCTTGGGCTGGCACCCCAGCGCCTGGGCCATGGCCCGGATGTCCTCTGCCTTGCAACGCGGGTGATCGTTGCCGCGCATCCAGTTCTGGACGGCGGAGACGGCCCGGTCCTTCATGAGGCCGGTGCGTTCGACGGCGCGGGCGAGCGCTTCAACGCTCACGCCAGCGTCGGCGGCTCGGCTCTTCAGTTTTTCAGGATTGATCCTCACGGCCTTATTCCTTGATGCTCAGTGATCCGGGCCGACGGCCGACCCGGGGGAGTGCTTACTTCTTGCCCGAACCCGCCGCCTCCATGCCTTCCTTCTTGTTGGTGTGGCCGCGGAAGGTCCGCGTGAGGCTGAACTCTCCGAGCTTGTGGCCGACCATGTCCTCGGTCACGAACACGTCGAGGAACTGGCGGCCGTTGTGCACCTTGAAGGTGTGTCCGACGAACTCGGGCACGATGGTGCAGTCGCGGGCCCAGGTCTTCATGGCCTCGCGCTTGTTCTGCTGGTTCAAGCGCTCCACCCTGCGGTAGAGTCGCTCATCAACGTGCGGTCCCTTCTTGAGGCTGCGTCCCATGGTCTTGGTTCCGTTGTCTCGTGCTGCTCAGTCGCGGGAGGGGCTTACTTCTTCTGACCGAAGCGCTTGCTGACGCGACGGCGGATGATCAACTTGGTGGATGCCTTCTTGCGGTCCCGCGTGCCGCCGCCCTTGGCGAGCGTGCCGGTGGGGCCGACAGGGGGACGATTGCCCTTGGACCGGCCCGAGCCGCCACCGAGGGGGTGGGCGTTGTGGCTCTTGGCCACGCCGCGGGTCTTGGGCCGGATGCCCAGGTGGCGGGAGAGTCCGGCCTTGCCGAGGCGGCGGTTCTGGTGGTCGGAGTTGCCGACAACGCCGATGGTGGCTCGGCAGTCGATGGGCACCTTGCGCATTTCGCCGGAGGGCAGCATGATGGTCGCGTGCTGGCCTTCCTTGTTCATGAGCTTGGCTGCGCGGCCGGCGGAGCGGCAGAGCTTGGCGCCCTCGCCGGGCTTGAGCTCGACGCAGTGGATGTCCATGCTGGTCGGGATATCGCGGAGCCGCATGCAGTTGCCTGCCTTGGGCTCGGCGGGGCCATCGCCGCGGGAGATCACCTTGTCGCCATCGGTCAGGCCGAGCGGAGCGATGATGTAGCGCTTCACGCCGTCGGTGTACTTCAGGAGGGCGATGCGGGCGGAACGGTTGGGGTCGTACTCGATCCCGATGACGGTCGCCTCGATGCCGTCGCGATCGGCGCGACGGAAGTCGATGGAGCGGTACATCTTCTTCGCGCCACCGCCGCGGCCGCGGACAGTGATCTTGCCGCTGTGGTTGCGGCCGGAGGAGTTCTTCAAGGGCCGCAGGAGCGAACGCTCCGGCGAACTCTTGGTGATCTCCTCAAAGCCGCTCACCGATGCGTTTCGGCGTCCGGCGCTGGTCGGCTTGTAGATTCTGATCGACATCGTGAAACCTCATCATCTCGGAGCCGGTGCGGGCGGGTCCCGCAACACGGATCAGAACAGTTCGATCGTGTTTCCCTCGGCCAGGCGGACCGTGGCGAGCTTCTGGGCGGATTCCTGGCGGATGCCGTACTTGTAGCGACGGTGCTCGCCCTTGCGGACCTGAGTGTTCACACGGTCCACCTTGACGTTGTAGAGCTCTTCGACAGCGCGCTTGATCTCAACCTTGGTAGCCTTGGGGTTGACGATGAACGCGTAGCGGTTCTGCTCGTTCATTCCCCAGGTGCCCTTCTCGGTGATGAGCGGGCGCTTGATGACATCGATGGACTTCATCAGGCGGCCTCCTTCTTACGACGACCGAGCGGGTTGGTCTTGGCGAGCTTGGTGGTCTGCGACTGCGGGCCGGAGAGGTAGGCCTCGAGGTCCGCCTTGGTGATCACCAGGAAGCGGTGATTGAGCATGTCGAAGCAGTTGAGCTGCGTCGGCTGGCAGAGCGTGACGGTCTCGAGGTTGCGGCCGGAGCGACGCACCGAGTCGTTGTCGATGCCGACGGCGACGAGCGCGGAGCGGTCGACCTTGATGGCATCGAGGAAGGCGATGAACTCGCGCGTCTTGGGGGCGGCCATCGCCATCGAGTCCACGATGCGGACCTCGTTGTCCACGAGCTTGGCGAGCAGCGCGTTGAGATTCGCCTTGCGGCGCATCTTCTTGGGCATGTCCTTGTGGTAGTCCTCGCGGTCACGCTGCTTGTGGTGACCGTGACCACCGCCGCGGAACTGCGGAACCTTGCGGTCGCTGTGCCGTGCGCGGCCGGTGCCCTTCTGCTTGTAGATCTTCTTGGTCGAGCCCTCGACCGCCTCGCGGTTCTTGGTACGCGACGTTCCGACGCGCCGATTGGCGTGGTACATCACGTAGGCCTGCTTGATCAACGCGGGGTTGACCTCGCCGCCGAGCTTCGCGGCATCGATGGACAGCTTGCCCACCTCGACGCCCTTCATGTTGATGACGGGGACATCCATCTGTCGCCTCTCGTCTGACGCCTCTCGAAGAGACTGGACACCTGTCCAGACTCACTGACCTTCGCCTATCCGGCACGCCCGCCTGTTGATTGGTGGGGACGGCTCGGAATCGACTCGGCTGTCTTTCCCGACACCGGGCGACGCGCCTGGTGCCGGTTCAACCTCTTGTTCCCGCCCGATGGTTTCCTTTCGGACCCTTCGGGCCCGACGACCGCGATTCCTCGCGAACGCCGGATGTACTGTCAACCTCGCCGCGGTGTCATTGACCGCGATCCGGTGTTACTTCTTCTTCTTATCCGCGAGAATCTTGGACTTGGACCGGCTGAGCCGTGCGGCGGGCCGGATCATGACAAAGCCTTCGTTCGGACCGGGGACCGGTCCCTTGACGAGGACCAGGTTCTGGCCCGCATCAAGCTTGACAACATCGAGGGAGCGGACCGTGACGCGCTCATCGCCCATGTGCCCGGGCATCTTCTTGCCCTTCTTGAGCTTGCCCGACCAGCCGCGGTTGGTTGCGTAGCTGGCGATCGAGCCGGGGGAGCGGTGCTTGCGCTCGGTGCCGTGGCTGGCGCACATGCCCTTGAAGTTGTGCCGCTTCATCGCGCCGGCGAAGCCCTTGCCCTTGCTGGTCGCGGTGACATCGACGTAGTCGGAGCCTTCGAGCGCGGCGGCCGTGATCTCCTGACCGAGCGAGAACTCCGCGGCCTTGTCCGCGGCGACGCGGAACTCGCGGTGGAATCGCTTGGGACCGCAGCCGGCCTTCGCGTCGTGCGCGATGACCTGATAGGTCGAGCGGCGCGGCTTGGCATCGCCCCAGCCGATCTGAACGGCCGTATAGCCGTCCGATTCGATGGTGCGGACTTGCGTGACCACGCAGGGACCAACTTCAAGGACCGTGACGGGCACACTGACGCCCTGGTCGTTGAAGATGCGGGTCATGCCGAGCTTTTTGCCGAGCAGCAGCATTCGAGAACTCCGGGAGGCAATGCTTCGTGCCTCGATGGGCAGAGGAAGCAGACGGGACGGACAACAAGAAACCCCACACGGAGCGTGCGGGGTTTGGGAAACTAGGCCTTGATCTTGACGAACACGCCGGCGGGGACGATGAGCCGATTCAGCGCATCGACGGTGCGGGGGTTCGGCTCGAGGATATCGATGATCCGCTTGTGCGTGCGGATCTCGAACTGCTCACGAGACTTTTTATCGATGAACGGGCTGCGGAGCACGGTGTAGCGCTCGACACGGGTCGGGAGGGGAATCGGGCCGGCGACCTTCGCGCTGGTGCGCTTGGCGTGCTCAACGATTTCCTTCGCCGAGGCGTCAAGCGCCAGATGGTCGTAGGCTTCCATTCGAATTCGGATGCGACCGCCGCTCATCGTGTCTTTCCGAGAAGGCTGCAAACAGGGACAATCCAAGGACGCAGACCCAGCGCAAACTGGGCCGAGCCGGAAAGATACGGGGCTCGAATCGAATGTCAACGCGTGAGCCTGACGGGATGCGAAGATTTTGCATGTCGTCGTGGGCGGGCCGGTATGCTCACCGGAAGCCCGATGCCGATCCGATCGAGAGGAACCATGAACAACTGCCGCCGAATCGCGAGTGTCATCCGAACTGCTTGCACGCTCAATGGTGCTTTGTTAGGGTTTTCACTTATTTTGGGTATTGGCGTGCCCGCAGCACAGGGCCAGACTCCCCCCCCCGCTGCTGTTCGGGGTCAGGCGGTGGAGCTGGCTGAAGAACCGTTCTTCATGGATGAGCTCGGTTTGAGCGTGAGGTTTCCGCTTGGGAGCATCGCGCAATCCACCAAGATTGGGGATCGTCGAACGGTGCAGATCGTGCCGGAGTCCACGGAATGGGTGATCAACATCCAAACGCCCCAGACGAGCAACCCGGATGCGACGATTCAGGATGCCGCGGACCAGACTCTCGCGCTGCTTCAGGGGGCGTACGGAGTCACCGATCCGGACCAGAAGCTGATCCTCGAGACCAAGACCAAGGTGCTTGGCCGGACGCCGAATCTTAAGGTCACGGGGGGCGCGGTCTGCGAGCGGCTGTATGTCTCCGTGCCCAGGGCCGACGGCACCAACCTCGTCAAGGGGTATTCGATCTTCAAGCCCACCCCAAACCAGTTCCTGGTGTTCGAGTTGATTACATCCGAGGACAAGTTCGCCGCGGCACAGCCGCTGTATGAAGCCAGCGTGGCGACGGCGACGTTTCTGGATATGTCCGTGGTGAATGCAACACGCGGGTCCATCGTCAAGGCCGGCGCGGCATTCTTTGAGGGACTCACGGCTGCGGACTATGAGAAGGCGTTGACCGGGGATCGCGAGATTGTGCACCGGCTGTACCTCCCGGCCCGAACGGGCAGCGGAGGAGATGCTCAGGAACTGGGGTTCCGGACCATGCGTTTCTGGAAGGGACAGCGGTCGGAGCTTGGCGGGAATGCCGGACGCCGGGGCGGGCAACAGCAGGGATATCTGGCCCGGATCCAGGCCCGACTGCTCCGCGGCGAGAACGTGATCGATACGGAGGGGGTGTACTTCATGCTTCCGGATCGCACGGAGGAAGCGTGGATGCTCCGCACGGTGGTTTGGGGTCCGAAGGGCGATCGGCTGGCGATGGCGACGGAGACGGGGGCTCGCAACGGCTCGGATCTCAACGTCTCCATCAGCGACAGCGGACAGGCGACAGAGGATGTCGAGCCGTATGTCCCGGCGGAGGGGTACATCAGCCAGTTTGAGCTGTTCCTGCTCCATCGCCTGATGATCACCAAGCAGATTCAGACGGAGCTGGGGACCTATACCTATCAGAGCCAGTCCAAGACTGTGTCGCTCCGGCGGGACCTGCTGTCCGCGGCGAAGGGCGGCTCTGCCCGTGCTGCGTGGGAAGTCCAGACGCGCTATCGCGATGAGGCGGCTCCCGTTCAGTTCACCTATTCGGCGGAGGCTGACCTGCTCCGCAGTTCGCTGGAGGACGGGAGCGTCTGGGAGTCGGCGGATCGAGAGACTCTGCTGGCGACCTGGAGGCGCAAGGGCCTGCCGACCGGGACGGTCGGGTCGAGGCGGTAGAGCGGACCTCCTCGATTCGGGTGCGGGGCACGGATTCGGCTGGAACTCGGAACAGGAAAGTCGGTATCGTGGCAACCTGTCCGGTCGGACGGGATGGGGACGCATGGCCTTTTTGGGAGTCGCAGCGCATGACATACCGCCTTTCCACGTTCGTGATTTCCCGGCGCAGCATCAACGTGCTGGCTGGAACGCTGGCCGCGATCGGGCTGGTGGGCGCGGGGTGCCAGAGCGGCACGACTCCGGCGGTTGAGCCCGCGGCCAAGTCGGCGACGGCATCGGAAGCCCGGTATGCCGTCATCAAGGGGGAGCGGGCGGAGGTGCCGGCGATTCGGATGGGGGATGAGGAGACGATCGCTCGGATCATTGATGAAGGCGTGAACCGCAACCAGGTCATGGACCACCTGTCGCACTTGTCACTGGAGATCGGCACGCGGCTCACGGGCTCGACCGCGTGCGAAGAAGCGAATCGGTGGACGGCATCGAAGTTCCGGGAGTGGGGATTGTCGAACGTTTCACTAGCAGGCTGTTGAAGAAGTGCCCATGAGGGCGCAACCGGGACGAGGGTGGATGCGAACAGTTGGGGATGAAGGGCACACCGGAGCGTCAGTCGGCAGTCTACCACACGTTCAACGTCGAGGACCT
>JAEYUO010000131.1 GCA_023432465.1 Planctomycetota bacterium
CGGCGCGGGCCTCCCCCCCGCCCCCACGCCCCCCCCCACTCCCCCCAACGCCCGCACCGCCGGGCTGCTCGGACAGGGCCTCGATCTGCAGCAGCAGGCACTCGCGCGTGTCCCTCGCGGCGACACCGGCAGGCTCCAGCAGGAGCTGGACAGCGCGCAGGGCACGCTCCAGTTCCTCCCTCGTCGGTTTGGGCTTGTCGGGGGCGGCGGCGGGCCAGCGGTCGATGATCGTGTCGAGGTCCGTCCGCAGGTACCCGTCATCGTCGATGAACGCGATGATCTGCTCGCCGAGGATGCGCAGGGGCTCATCGACATCCGACAGCCGCCATTGGTCCTGCAACTGCTCGATGAGCGAAGCGGCGCGCGAGGCGGTGTTGGCCATCGCCTCGCTCTTGGCATCCGGCTCGCCTTCGAGGCGCGCGCGGGTGAAGGAGCCCAGGTCCTCCAGCCGCGGCAGGTCCTGGGTGCGGGAATCCTCGTCAAACGAGTTCTCCGCGGCGTCGGGGTGGGTCTCTTCGAAGGAATCCAGGCGCGCAAAGTCGTCCGCCCCGTGCTGCTCATCAACGCGCATGGGGAGGTCTTCGGCGTTGATCTCCGCCGCGGCATCTGCGCGGGCCTCTGCCTGAGCGTTGGCGGATGCGCCCTCGGGGGCATCCTCGCCCTCGGCGAGCTCGAGCGTGGCGTTGGATTCGAGCTCCTGCGCGATGCGCTCCTCCAGTTGCTGGAGCGGCATCTGGAGGATCTCCATGGACTGGATCATCCTCGGGGCCAGCTTCATGTGCTGGCCCATGCGCATGTGTTGTGAGGCGTCGAATCTCAAAGTGCGGTTCGTTCCTTAGGGAGGCGGTTTCTTGGGAGAGGGTTGAACACAAAGGGCGCGAAGGAAGGCAGGTTTGCCACGGAGAGCACGGAGGACACGGAGGAAGAGACGAAGGAAGGTAGGGAAGATCCGAGATTCGGAGTGCGAAGTAGAAGGACCGATGAGAAGGAAAGGCACGGGGGCGCTGGCGCGGTTTGCTATCGGCGGAAACGGATTGCGCGTTGTGCGGTGCCCATCACTCCGGCTCACTCCGTCGTCTGCGATTCCTCCGTGGCGAGTTTCTGTAGGATCAGCCTATCGGCCGCCTGCCCTCGATGGCGTCGGCGAGAACGGCCTTGTTGGCGTACTCAAGCTGCGATCCGGTGGGCACGCCCCGCGCCAGCCGCGTGACTTTCACGCCGCGGCTTGCCAGTTCCTCCGCCAGGTACAACGCGGTTCCGTCCCCCTCCAGGGTCGGGTTCAGGGCGAGGATGACCTCCCGCACCTGCTCACCGCCGTTGGCGGCGGGGTCATCGACCCGGGCGAGAAGATCGGCGGTGGTGAGGTCGCCCGGGCCGACGCCGTCGAGCGGGCTGATGCGGCCCATGAGCACGTGGTACACGCCGCGGTACATCGCGGTCTGCTCCAAGGCGATCAGGTCGCGCGGCTGCTCGACGACCATGACGGTGGAGCGATCCCGCCGCGGGTCCGCGCACACGGCGCAGAGCGTGCCCTGCGGGTCGCCGGGGATGCCGGCGAGGTTGGAACAGATGCGGCATGGACGGACATTCTGCTTGGCATCGGCGATAGCGCGGGAGAGGCCCAGGGCGTTGTCGCGCGGGGACTTGAGGATGTGAAACGCGAGGCGCTCCGCGCTGCGGCGGCCGATCCCCGGCAGGCGGGCCAGCTCGTCGATGAGGCGGAGCATGACCTCCGGATACGCGGCCTGAGCCGCGGAACGGTCGGCGCGGACGGGGCCGGAAGTCGGGGTGGGGTTCGCTTTGCGGGCCATCGGGCGATGGTAGGAGAGGGCGGCGCACGCCCCGGGGCGTCCGGGCGCGGGGTGGCCGATACAGTTGGGCCTGATGAGCGAGGCACACGAGCGGCACCGGCTTGCGACAGATACCGATGACGGGATGGTGGTGATCTTCTCCGGGCCCTCGGGCGTGGGGAAGACGACGATCACCCGGGCGGTGGAGCGGTCGATCCCCGGGGCGGTGTTCAGCGTGTCGGCGACGACGCGCCCGCCGACACCCGCGGATGTTGACGGGGTGGACTACCACTTCGTAAACGATGAGCAGTTTGGCCAGATGGTCGATCGCGGCGAGTTTCTCGAGTGGGTGGACCTTTTCGGGAAGAAGTACGGCACGCCGCGGGCGTGGGTGCAGGAGCAGACCTCGCGCGGGCGGCTGGTGATCCTGGAGATCGATGTGGTCGGCGCGCAGAAGGTTCGTGCACAGATGAACGACGCGTTCGGCGTGTTCATCCTGCCGCCGAGCGAGGAGGTGCTGCTCGAGCGGCTGCGGGCCCGGAAGCGAGAGGATGAGGCGGTGATCCAGCGGCGCTTTGCCGAGGCGCGGCGGGAGATCGCGCAGGCTCAGGCCGGGACGGTCTACGACCGGTTCATCGTGAACGATGTCCTGGATCATGCGATCGGGGAGGCGGTCGGGGCGGTCCGGCAGGAACTGGAGCGGAGACGGGGCCTGCGCGGATAAGGGCGCGGGGGCAGGGGCCTGAATCGACGGTGATGCGATCGCGTGTTCTCGGGCCGGGGCACGGGTTATCGACCGCGCGAAGCTGTTCCGTCTGTGACGGTTGCGCGGCCCTGTCGGACTGCGTCGGGCGCGGCGGTACAGCTTCACCGTCCGAGAGAGTTGAGGGCCTCGGAGGGGCTGCCGATGCAGGGGGCGGGCGGTAAGCGCGCCTGGGTGCGTGCCGGTGCCGTCTCGGAGGTATGTGTGGACAAGGCCAGTGTCATCGGATCGCTGATGGGTGTGATCTGTTGCGTCGTCGTGGGCTACATGGCCTCGCACGGGCACTGGGCGATGTTCTACTCCGAGAAGGGCCTCATCATGGTGTTCGGGGGCACCATCTCGGTCATCTTCATGGCCATGCCCATGGACCGCATCAAGGAGGTCCCGGGCTACTTCAAGCGGTTCTTCTTTGACAAGGGCGCCAAGCCCGCCGAGGCCATCAAGCTCATCAGCGCGATGGCGGAGAAGGCGCGGCGCGACGGCATCCTCTCGCTGGAGTCGGACATCTCGCAGATCAAGGACCTGTTCCTCGCCGCGGGCCTCAAGATGGCCGTCGATGGCAACGCTCCCGAGACGATCGAGTCCACCCTCCGCATGGAGGTGATGGCGATGCAGGACCGTCACAAGGCGGGCAAGAAGTTCTTCGACCTCATCAAGCTCTACGCGCCGGGGTACGGGCTGGTCGCGACGCTGATCGGCCAGGTCGGCATGTTCGGCGGACTGGCGAGCGCGGACATCGGCCACCTCGGCCACATGCTCGCGGTCGCCGTCGTCGCGACGATGTACGGAACGGTGCTGGCCAACGCCGTCGCCGGACCCATCGGCGACAAGCTGTCGCTGCGTTCGAGCGAAGAGATTCTCAGCCGCGAGATGATGCTCCAGGGCATCCTCTCCATCCAGGCAGGCGACAACCCCCGCGCAACGACGGAGCGCATGCTGGCGTTCATTCCCCAGGCCTCGCGAGCGAAGCTCAAGCTCGCCGCCTGATCCGCACCTTGATCCACTTCTGCCTCGCTGATTCGTCCATCAACCCCTCCCTTCACCATGGCCGACAAGCACGACAACTCGCACGGCGATGACGGGCACGGCAAGGGCCATGGCAAGGGCCACGGCGGCGGGCACGGTCATGGCGGCGGCGGGCACGAGGAGGGGCACGAGGGCGCGCCGGAGTGGCTGATCTCGTTTGCGGACATGGTGATGCTCATCATGGGCTTCTTCGTGATCCTGCTGGCGATGAACATGCAGAAGCCCACGGCCGGCGGCATCGGCGGCGAGGGAAAGAACCTCACGGACGATGACGCGATGATGGAGCTGGCGCTCTCGATCCGCGCGGGCTTCAACAATCCGGTGGACATTCACTCCGACAACCCGACCGAGGCGAACCTGGTGCGGTACATGCGGCAGCGCGCCCAGAAGGGCGACACGCTCCAGCCGGGCCCCGATGGCGACAAGCACGATGCACAGGCGCCAAGGCCGTCGGACTACGTGAACATCACCGCGCTGATCCTGTTCGCCGACGGCGAGTCGGTGGTGTCGCAGGATGCGATCACCACGATCGCGCAGGCCGCCGAGCAGCTGCGCGGCACGCAATGGATCATCGAGGTTCGCGGCCACGCAAGCGCCGCCGAGACCGCACGGGACAAGGAAAAATCCATGAGACTCGCATTCGACCGCGCCTTCGCCGTGGCGCAGGAACTCGTCCGGGCCGGTGTGCCGTGGGATCGCCTGCGGGCCGCGGGGTGCGCCGACAACGAGCGGGCCGTGCCCGCCGCGCGCGACCTGAACGGCAACCGCTCCAACCAGCGGGCGGAGATCGTCGTGACGACCGAAGCGGTCGCGGCGGACCCCTATACCGCGGGCAGCGCGAACTGAACACACGTTCCGGGGTGTCGCTTCCGCGCTGCGGGCCGGAGCGCGGCCTGTTTCTCCAGCCGAAATGCCGATGACGCCGACTCTGTCTCGCCGCGATGCCGCGGCGAACGGAGCCATGGACATGAAGAGCAGTTATCGGTCCTATGACGCCGAGCCCGCGTTCGAACGGCTGGACCAGCGTGCGATGCTGGACACAACGCTCCCGCTGGTGACGATGCAGATCACCGACAGCGTGGTGGCGGAGGAGGGCTCCGATACAGGGTCGATCCGCCTGCACCGCACGGGCGTGCTCGACCAGCCGCTGTTCGTGTACTTCCACATCCAGCAGCCCGACCCGCCGACGCAGCGCGGCGTCGCGACCAATGGGATCGACTACATCGGGCTGTCCAACATCGTGCGCATCCCTGCGGGGCGGCGGACGGTGAACATCCCCATCATCCCGATCGACGACCTCGAGGTTGAGGGCGGCGAGGTCGTCCGCTTTACGATCATGGAGAACTCGGCGTATCGCGTCGATACCACCAACCCGCTGAACCGCACCGGCACGATCGTGATCCAGGAAGACGACTCACTGCCGCTGGTGACGATCCGCGCGGCGGATCCGATGGCGGCGGAAATCGGCGGCGCGGACGTCAGCGCGGTGGATACGGCGAAGTTTGTGATTCGCCGCACGGGAGACAAAGCCCTGCCGCTCACGGTCCGGTTCCGCATCCGCGGCAGCGCGACGCACGGGAGCGACTACGAGCGCATCACGCCGCAGGGCGAGCCCGTGCGGATCGTCATCCCCGCGGGCAAGCGGCAGGCGCCGATCATGATCCGGCCGATCAACGACGGTCTGTTCGAGGGGGATGAGACCGTGCGGATCATCCTGCAGCCGAGCACCGACGGCTCCTACGGGCTCAACGGCGACAACCCCTCCGAGGTTTCGTCGTTCATCACGCTGCTCGACAAGCCGCTTGTTTCGCTCATCGTGACCGATCCGTACGGCACCCAGTTCCCGTCCGATACGGCCAGCTTCACACTGCTGCGCACCGGCCCGGTTGATCGTCCGTTGCAGGTGCTTTACACGCTCGGCGGGACGGGCGTGGCCGGGACGGACTATCGCCGCCTGCCCCAAGTCCTGACCATCCCCGCGGGTCAGGCCACGCTGCTCGTGCCGATCCGGGGCCTGGGGAACGATCAGATCGGCCCCAAAACCGTGCGGCTGACGCTCAGGCCGGCGAACACGTACAACCTCAATCTCAACCAGCCCATGCTGCTGACGGTGAGCAACTTCGTGACGCTGCTGGATGAGCCGCTGGAGCAGTAGGCAGGTTCGGAGTTCGGATGCCCTCCGCACCGGGGAGTCCCCCGCTTCGCACAGAACCCGAGCCCCAAGCCCGATTCCCGCCGCCGCTCAAAGCCGCCCGGTCGTGGCATAGGATTCCATTCACTTTCGGAGCCCTGTCGACATGCCGCACGTCATCGCTGAGCCATGCATCGGGACCAAGGACACGTCCTGCGTCGAAGTCTGCCCCGTGGACTGCATCCACCCGACCAAGAACGAGGCGGATTTCGGCAAGCTCGATCAGTTGTACATCGACCCCGACACCTGCATCGACTGCGGCCTGTGCGTCGATGAGTGCCCGGTGAAGGCGATCTTCCCGCAGGATGACCTGCCCGAAGAGTGGAACAAGTACATCCAGGTGAACCTGGATTACTACAAGGCCAAGGGCTGAAGTCCGGCCTTGGTCCAGCTGTCGCCCGTCCGGCGCTCACGTTCCGAACTCTGAAAGCAATCCACGCTGACTGCCACGCTGACCGGCGCGGCAGGTGGTCGCTTCGGTGAACCCTCTCTGCACCTCCGACAGGACTCCATCCGGCGGCCATCCAGAACCGGCCGCGGCGGACTGCAGCCACATTTCTGGCTCGCGTCGAGTCTCAAGCAGCCGCGAGACACGCAGAACCAGACTGGATAACTCTGTCCGTTATGGCACGGCGATTGCTCTCCGCATCGAGGGGTGGAAAGGCGAGATACGCACATCGCTGGAGACCGGTCAATGCGGAACAGAGTGATGGTGAAGTTGGGCTGTACGTTCGCCGCTGCGTTCGCGGCCGCGACAGCGCTTGCGGGCACTCCGCCGACCTATCAGGTTCAGTACTTGGGAGCCGGTTGGACGGCGACTGGGATCAATCAGCAGGGCGTGGTGTGCGGCAGCATGTCGCCCGATGGCACCTCGCTGGTGGCTGGGGTGTCACATGGAGGCGAGCCGTTTGAGTTGCTTCCGTTGCCCCCCGGCATGCAGACCTCGCGGGCGTTCGACATCAATGACGCGGGAGAGATCGTCGGGGCGGTCTGCCCGAATCAGTACGTGATCTCGCAGCCCACCGCCGCGATCTGGAGACCTGCACAGGGCGGGTACACCGTGGAAGTTCTGAGCCCGCTGCCCGGAGATCCGTACTGCGCGGCCTATTCCATCAACAACGTCGGCGACATCATCGGCGGATCTGGGCACACAGGTTGGAATCCATCGACCGGCGTGCGATTCACTTCGGGCGGGACGGTCATGCTTCCCGAAGGGATCCTCAGCGGCGAGGTCAACGATCAGCGTGTCGTGCTGGCGGACAATCGACTGTTGGATCTCGACACGGGCGAGATCGTGACGGTGCCGCTGCCGCCCGGGAACTGGCAGGGATTCGTCGGCGCAGCATTGAACAACAACAACGATTTCTGCGGTTACGTTCTCGGATACTCAGGGTGCAGCACGTTCCCGATCCGGTACCGACAGGGGACCGGGTGGGAGTTCGTCGGCGGCTGCGCCACGACCACCAGCGCGACAGCGATGAATGATCGCGGCGACACGATTCTGTACTACTACCAGACCACCGCCGGTGCCAGCTTTGTTGACGAGGGATACTTCGCTCTTGGCAGCCTGATCGATCCGTCTCAGGGCCCTTGGTTCGTGCAGTATGGCGGCGCGAACGGGATCAACAACTCGCGTCAGATCATCGCCGCGGCGCGGCAGGGTGCCGCGGGGCCTGTCGGCGCGGTGCTCATGACGCCGATCGTCACACACTGCGGTGCGGACTTCGACGCCAACGGCACCGTCGGCGTGCCCGACATCTTCGCCTACCTGAGCGCCTGGTTCTCGAGCGATCCCCGCGCGGATATCGACGGCACACCGGGCATCGGTGTGCCCGACATCTTCGCGTTTCTCAGCCTGTGGTTTGCCGGGTGCTGAAGCGGATGCGCGCTCAGGCGTTCGGGATGATGCCGCGGTCTGCGAGCAGCTTAAGGCATGCACGCACCGAGTCTTCGATCGACATCGTCTCGGGCTTGAGCACAAGCTCCGGGCTGCTGGGCGCCTCGTACGGATCATCGATCCCCGTGAAACCCTTGATCTGCCCGGCGCGGGCCTTCTTGTACAGGCCCTTGGGGTCGCGCTGCTCGCACACCTCGATCGGTGCATCGACAAAGACCTCGATGAACGGGATCGCGCCCAGCGTGTCCTTCTCGTGCGTTGCGCGGGCTGCATCCCGGTCGGCGCGGTACGGGCTGATGAAGCTCGTCAGGGCGATGCACCCGGAATCGGCGAAGAGTTTCGCGACCTCGCCGATGCGGCGGATGTTCTCGGCCCGGTCCTCCGCGGAGAAGCCGAGGTTCTTGTTCAGCCCCATCCGGATGTTGTCGCCGTCGAGCCGGTAGCAGTGGATCCCCCGCTGCACCAGCACCTGCTCCAGCGCACAGGCGATCGTGCTCTTGCCCGATGCCGAGAGCCCCGTGAACCACAGCGTCGCGCCGGTCGACTTCAGCAGCTTGGCCCGCTCCTCGCGGGTGACATTGCCGTCGTGCCAGTGCAGGTTTGTGCCCTTGGACTGGGCGGCGGGGACAACGACGGGCTTGGAAGACGCGGTGGGGGTGATGGTCATGCCCGAGTGTAGCGCGGTGCCGATTTTGGGGTGATTGGACAGGCCACTTTGCGAACAAAATACGATCGAGTGGATGGCAAGAACAGCCAATTCTTGCCAATTCTTGACCGCAGTTGTAGGATTTCGCCATGGCTGACTCAACCCCCCCCACTCCACCCGCCAACCCGCCCGCGAGCACGATGAACATCTCGCTCCCGGAGCAGCTCAAGCGCTTCGTCGATGCCAAGGTCGCCTCCGGCATGTACGGCTCCGCCAGCGAGTTCGTGCGCGAGGCCATCCGCGAGAAAATGAAGCACGAGGAGGAGTTGGAGAACGCCAAGGCCGTTCTCGCCGCGAAGATCTTGGAAGGGCTTGACAGCGGAGAGCCTACCGAAGTGGACGATGACTACTTCGCTCACAAGAAGCGTTCGCTTGAAGAGCGTCTCCGTTCAATGAAGCGATCCGCATGAGCTTCAGACTGCGCACCACTCCCGCGGCAGATCGGGATGCTGATGAAATCGGTGAGTACATCCTGCGTGACAGCCTCGAGCAGGCGGCCCGCTTTTATGATGCGCTGGACGCAACCTATCGGCACATCTCGCAGCGGCCCCACGCGTGGCGCCCATTGATGTCGTTGAACAACCCACGAGCGGACGGGCTTCGATACCGGCCGGTGCTCGGCTTTCCGAACCATCTGGTTCTATTCCGTGTCGTGGATGAGTTCGTCGACATCGTCCGCGTTATCCACGCCGCCAGGGATCTGCCGGCCGTGCTGGCTCGCGAGCTGGGTCCGGAACCGGAGTAAACCCCACGCCCGCGCGGCTCCGAATACCATCCCCGCATGTACCCCGACCCCGACGACACCCCGCCCGATCGCAAGGCCATCCGGCGAGCCCCCAGCTCCGGCGATGTCGTCCCCGCGCGGCCGCGCCCCGCATCCCGAATCCCCGATGATGACCCCTCGCCGGAGGACATCGCCCGCCTCGACAACCCTGTCCGCACCTGCCCCGAATGCCGCAAGGACGTCTTCGACGATGCGGAGGTCTGCTACCACTGCGGCCACGCCTTCAGCCGCGCCCCGAAGGGACCGTCCAAGCTGCAGGTCGCGATCGTCGCCATCATCGTTCTGGCGTTCCTCGTCTTCGCACTCGGCAATGTGTTCTAGGACTGTTCGGAAGTCCCGCCGTTCGTCGAGCGTGTGCGCATCCCGGGCACCTGGTTCTGTGCCGCGGCCGCCGCGTTCGCCGATAGTTGGACGCACATGACGGGCACTGCTGCGCGCACACTTCGACCCCTGATCCGCCTCGACCCGGGCTGGCTGTTCCTCATCGCCGGAGCGGCGGTGGTGGCATGCACCGTGCTCATCCCCGCCCAGCGGAGCCTCGACAACGCCGGGTGGGAGCGCGACCGCGCCAAGGCGATCGAGAATCACCGCGTCGAACGGCTGGAGCGATACGCCGCCTACCTCGACGCCCTCAACCGCGGCGACGAAAGCGTGCTGCTCTCTCTCGCGGCGACCCAGCTGAACATGTCGCCGGAGGACCGGGTGCCGCTGACCCAGCCCGATGATCCGTCGCTGACGAGCGCGAGCGTGTTTCCCCCGCTTGAGCCGCCGCCGCTGGACCTGCCGCCGCGGCCCGAGAAGGCCAAGACCCCCTCGCTGCTGGAGCGGCTGACGATCGGCGACACCTCCCGGCTTTGGCTCATGGCGCTTGGCCTGATCTGCATGGTGTGGGGTCTGCTGCCCGCCGCGAGCGCTGTCGCAGGAAGCGCCGGGATGGCCACGCCGGTTGAGGACGAGGCTGCGTCATAGACTGCACGCAGCCCGGCGGACTGAATCCGGCTGCCGGGCCACGACGCCATGCCTGTTCAACTCCATGCCGATGTCCTGATCTTCGGCGGCGGAATCGCCGGCCTTTGGACGCTCGCGCGACTCAAACGCATCGGGTTCGAATGCGTGCTCGTCGAATCGCACGCGCTGGGCAGCGGGCAAACGATCGCCAGCCAGGGCATTATCCACGGCGGGCTCAAGTACGCGCTCGACGGTCAGGTCGGCTCGGCCGCATCGTCGATCGCAGCGATGCCGGATATGTGGCGGTCGTGCCTGACCGGAGCAAAGGACGCCCCGGTGGACCTCCGCGGCGTGCCGGTGCTGAGCGAGCATTACCACTATTGGACCTCGCCGGGCGTGATGTCGCGCCTCGCGGGAGCGGGCGCATCGAAGGTCATGCGGACAGCGGTGGAGCGGCTGTCGCCTGCCGACCGCCCGGGACCGCTGCGAGGCGCACCGACGGGCATGGGCGGAGTGGATGTCTACCGCGTCGGGGAGATGGTGCTGGATTCGCGTCAACTGGTTCTGAAGCTGGGGGAATCCGGCCGCGGCCGGATCGTGCACGGCGACATCACGGCGAGTGATGCACTCGCACGCGGGAGCGGGCCGGTGCGCGTGCGATGCGTCGACGGACGCGAAGTCGAGATTAAGTCGAACGCGATCGTGATCGCAGCAGGCGCAGGCAATGAGGAACTGCTCGGCCGGTTCGGTGTGCGTGAATCCGTCCCGATCCGCATGCAGCGCCGCCCGCTGCACATGGTGATGGTGCGCAGCGCGCCGGGTGAGTTCTTCGGTCACTGCATCGGCACATCCAGCTCGCCGCGGCTCACGATCACGAGCGGAGCGATGCACGCCACCGGCGAGCCCGTGTGGTACATCGGCGGGCAGATCGCCGAGGAGGGTATTTTCCGCGGCACCGCGGAGCAGATCGCCGCGGCCAAGCGCGAACTCGCGGCGTGCCTCCCATGGATGAGCCTCCCGGAGTCGGTGCGGTGGGCGACACTGCGAGTCGATCGGGCAGAAGGCGTTCCGCAGGGCTCGGCCGCCTCGGGCCTGCTGCCCGGGATGCGGCCGGATGTGCCGATCGTGGTTGCGCACGGCCGTGTGATCGCGGCATGGCCGACAAAGCTGGCGTTCGCCCCGCTTCTGGCGGATGAAGTGGAGCGAGCGCTCGGCGCGATGGGGGTTCGTCCGATGCGGGATGGCTCGCTCGATGCGCCGGTCCCCGCGCCGCCGATCGCTCCACACGTCTGGGATGCGGAGGGCATCGAATGGAGCTGAGATCGCTGGGCAAGACCGGCATGAGCGTCGGCGTGATCGGGCTGGGCACCGTGAAGCTCGGCCGCACGCGCGGGCTAAAACATCCTCCATCCCCCACTCTCTCTGCCTCGGGTTCACTCCCCGGCCAGGTTGCGCTGCCCACCGATGAGCAGGCACGTGCGCTGCTGAGCGCCGCCGCGGAGCTGGGCATCAACCTGATCGACACCGCGCCGGCTTACGGCACGAGCGAAGAGCGTATGGGCACGCTGATGCACCGACACGGCTGGTTCGGCGGGCGCGACCGCTGGGTCATCTGCAGCAAGGCAGGCGAGGAGTTCGATGAAGAGGCCGACGATGGCCACGGCTCGCGCGGGGTCTCCCGGTTCGACTTCTCCCCCGCCGCGATCCGCGCAAGCGCTGAGCGCAGCCTGAGCCGTCTGCGCACCGATCGCCTTGATGTGCTGCTCGCGCACTCCGACGGGCGGGACGAGTGGCTCATCCGCGAGTCGGGTGCGATCGGCGAACTTCAGAACCTCAAGGCCCGCGGCCTGATCCGCGCGTACGGCGTGAGCACCAAAACCGTCGAAGGCGGGCTGCTCGCCGTCGAGTGCTCCGATGTGGTCATGGTGACCCACAACCTCACGCACACCATCGAGCAGCGGGTGATCGATGCTGCACAGGATGCCGATGTCGGCGTATTGATCAAAAAGGGACTCGAAAGCGGGCACGCGGCGGACCCCGCTCGGGCGATCCGGTTCGTGCTGGCGACGCCGGGCGTGACCGCGATGATCGTCGGCACCACCAATCCCGAGCACCTGCGGGCAAACGTGCTGGCGGCATCGCCCGACGGACCGCGAGCACGCTGACGAGCCCGTAGTCCGCGCTGTCCTTGGCGTTTCGCTGGTACCATCCGGCATGAAGATCGCCGACCTGATCGACGCCATGCAGCGGATCGCACCGCCCGAGCTCGCCGAACCGTGGGACAACGTGGGCCTGCTGATGGGGTCGCGTGATGCCGAGCTCTCCGGCCCGGTTCTGCTGACGATCGATCTGACGGAGGCTGTCGCCGCCGAGGCCTGCCGCCTGCAGTGCGGAGCGGTGATCGCCTATCACCCGCCGATCTTCGAGCCGATCAAGCAGATCACCTGCGCCACGGAGACAGGGCGTGTCGCGCTGAAGCTCCTGCGGGCCGGGATCGCGGTGTACTCCCCCCACACCGCGCTCGATGCTGCGCCCAACGGCATGACGGACTGGCTGGCCGAGGGATTGCTGGGCCCGAAGGATGCAGGCGGTGGTGGCGATCGTCGTGCGCTGCGCTCTCACGCGGAACTGCCGCGGACACAGCAGTTGAAGGTCGTCACGTTCGCCCCGATGGAAAAGCTCGATGACCTGCGAAAGGCGATGGCGACCGCGGGCGCGGGGATCATCGGCGGATACGAGGTCTGCTCGTTCAGCGCGGCGGGCCACGGAACATTCTTCGGCGGCGAGGGGACCCGCCCCGCACTGGGCGAGGCCGGGCGGCTGGAAACCGTCGTCGAGCACCGGCTGGAGATGGTGTGCTCAAGGGATGCGCTCGCGCTCGTGCTGGAGACCCTCCGGCGATTCCACCCCTACGAAGAGCCCGCGATCGATGTCTACGAACTGACGGAGCGGCCGCACCGGGCGGCCGGCGCGGGCCGCCGGATCACCCTCGACCATGCCGCAACGCTCGATGAACTCGCAACACGACTGAAGGCCCACCTGGGCGTCAAGAGCGTGAAGATCGCCCCGGCCAGCGATGAGCCGATCGATCGCATCGGCGTGTGCCCGGGCGCGGGCGGCTCGCTCGTGCCGCTGGCGCTCAAGGCGGGGTGCCAGTTGTTTGTGACCGGCGAGATGAAGCACCACGAACTCCGCGCGGCCACCGCCGACGGGCTGAGCGTCATGCTCGCCGGGCACACGCAGACCGAGCGTCCGTTCCTGAAGCTGCTTGCCCCGCGCCTCAGCGAGCAACTCGGCGGGGCGCAGGTGCTCGTGAGTACCGAAGACCGCGAGCCCTGGCTGGCGCGATAGCCCCCTCGGCGACGTCCATCAAGCAACCGCACTGGCCGTCACTGTGCCGCAGGCGCGCTGAGCACGAGCGTCATGCCGCCGCCGCTGATGACGATCCGTCCGTCGAGCACGGTCATCGACATCGGGTGCGCTCCCAGCTCGATCGACTTGCTGTCCAGCAGCATCGCCGTCGCCGTCTCCATCTGGTGGATCTGGAAGACCATGAGCCCGTCGGGCGTGCGGCTGTCGGCGATCGTCTCGATCGTCACGGCCCGCCCGTGCGCCGGCCGCGGCGGGAGCATGGACTCAAACCCGCCCAGCGCATCGACGCCGCGCAGCTCGCCCTCCGGGCCGAAGACCACGATCCCCTGCCCCGTCGAGATCACCACATCCGTGGTCTCGGATGCGCCCGCGGCGAAGGCTTCCAGAGGCCGCACATCCTCCATGTGCGAGCGGGGCGCATCCAGCGGCTGCGGGCGAAGCCTGCCCGTGGAGAGCGACGCCTGCCAGAGCATGCGGTCGGGCGCGACCATCACGACACGATCGCCGACGATCCACGCCTGCGACACGGGCACAAGCTCGGGCAGCGTGAGCACCCAGTTCGATCGGCCGCTCCCAAGGTCCAGGCACATGACCGCACGATCCAGCCCGAGCAGCAGGCTCGAACCGTCGGGCGAGGCGCGGACCCAGTGCGTCCGGCCGCCGACATCGCTGAGCCGCTGCAACGGCTTGCCTGTGCGGGCATCGATCGTCTGGACGATCGGCTGCAAGTCGGCAACTCCCCCGCCCGCCGCGGGGATCTCCATATCGCCCGCGATCACCAGCACGCTCCCGGCGACATCGACGTCGTAGACACGGTTCACAGGGGTGGCGGCGGACCAGAGCGTGCGCCCGGTGTCGGTATCGAACGCCGCGGCCTTGCCGCCGCGCTGCACGATCACGATCGTCCGGTCATCCATTGTGGCGGTGAGATCGGCGGTGCTCAGAATGCCATCCTGCGGCGTGGGGAAGAAGACCGTCGCGCCCTCGCCGTCGGCGGGCCTGCGGACACCCTTGATCTCCTTGGGGTCGAGCAGGTTGAGCAGCTTCTCGCTGGTCCAGGTCTTTCCGCCGGCGACCGCCGGGACACGCATGATCTGCCCGGCGGAACCCGCCGAGGTGAGCAGGACATACGCGCCGTCACTGTCCGCACGAAGCAGCGTGGGTTGCGCCCCGCCGAGGTTGGTCTGCCAGGCCTTGCCGACCAGCTCGCCGGGACGGGCGGCGGCGATCGACCAGAGCGCGACTTCGTCTTCCCGCGCGGTCATGAAGCATGTCGGCGAGGCCGGCCGGTTGCCCGGCAGGAGCGGCTCCAGAAGCGTCACGCGCCCCACGAGCTGTACACCCTCGCGGCTGATGGGCCCGATCCGCGGCCAGCGGACAGTCCGAACGAGCTGGTCATCGAGTTCCACCGCCAGCGCGCGTGCATCGAGCAGACGATCGCCCGCCCGCAGCGGGGCATCCGGGAAGTACTCGTTTGCCAGCCGCAGCGCGTTCGCGGCGGGCGCGATCTGCCCGCGGGAGTACAGCGCATCGACCAGTTCGCCCGCCAGCCGGCCGACGACCGCGGCATCCGCTCCGGGGACGCGCACCGATGCCCGCAGACCGGATTCGAGCGCGCCAAGCCGCTGCTGATCCTGCTCGGGCGCGGTGTATGCGGAGGCCATCATCAGGTACGCCCTGGGCACCGCGGTTGAGAGCGGGTAGCGTGCGGCGATCTCGGCGAGCTGCTCGGGTGTCGCATCCGGCCCGAGCGCGGCGAGGGCATCCGCCGCGGCGGCTTCCTGCTGCTGATACACGCCCGGACCGTTTGATTCCACCATCTGCTCGATGCGCCGCGTGGCCTCCAGGTCCGCCCGGACGGAGAGCTGCACGCCCCGCCACGTCGAGCCGCCGAGCACCGCATCGTCCAGCACGCGCTGATACGCGGCGACGGCCGATGCGCCGCGACCGGCGGCCTCTTCCACGCGTCCAAGCGCCATCAGGTAGGTCACGCGATCATCGGGCGCGGAGGCGCACCGGCCCATCCGCTCCACCAGCGCGGCGATGAGGGCCGGGTCTTCCAGTCGCGGCCCGCCGCGAACACCCCCGGCGGTCTCCGCCCTCGGGTCGCGCGCTTCAAGGCTGTTGGTCGTCATCTCGCGCAGGGCCTCGAACAGCCGTCGCGCGGCAGAGGTGGAGCTCTCGGTGCCGGGGCGCGCATCGATCGCGCGCAGCGCGGCATCCGCCGCCTCGAGAATGCGCTCCGGCCTGCCGGCCCGGTACGCAAGCTCGGCGAACGTCACCGCGGGGGACGGGTCATCCGGACCGGCCTTCATGCGGGACGTCAGCATCGTCTCGGCGACTTCCCAGAGCAGGTAGCTGTGCAGGCGGGAATCGTCCGCCACGATCAACTGGCTCTCAACGGGCAGAACGGTGCCGGGCATGTCGAGGTCGATCCGCGCCGGCTCGGCCTTGGGCGTCGCGGGATCAAAGATCGCCAGGCCGGTCGGCACCGGCGCAACGAGACGATCGCCCGCGACGACAACCCGCCCGTGCACGCCCGGGGGCAGGAGCCTTGCCGTGGGCTGCACAGGCCCATCCTCGAACTGATCAATCGAGAGGAACCCGATCTGATCGGCGCTGATCCCCGCGAGGAAGCGGCCCACCTGCACGATGTAATCCGGCGGCGTGAGTCCGAAGCGATCCGTGGATCGCTGCGAGACGATCGCGCCGGTCTGACGGTTGAGCCGCAGGATCGCACGCTGATCCGGTGCGAGCACAAACAGGGACTCGCCATCGACGATCGGCCCGCCGATGCGCCACGCGACCGCGCTGTCGCGGACGCTCATGGCATCCACCGGCGCACGCCGGACCCAGACGGGCCGCCCCGTCGCGACCTCGAACGCACCGATCGCGCCCAGCCGGTCCCCGCGATACACCACTCCCTCGACGATCAGTGACGACTCGGACCCGCCCGGCTGCGACATGTGCGGCAGCATTCCGCTGCTGCCCAGCGGCCGGACCCAGATTGTGCTGCCCGTCTCAAGATCCAGCCCGACGAGCACGAGCGAGAGCAGCCGCCGCTCCGCCAGGGCCTTGCGTGCGCCGACGACCACCACCCCCTCATCGATCGACAGCGGGCCGCGGACCACCGCATCGGCCAGAACCGGATCGAGATGACCGAGCTCGACCGACCACTTCAGACGGCCGGTCTGCGTGTCCACCGCGCTGATGCGCGTGTCGCCATCGCGAGAGCCGGACAGTGCGCGGCCGGTCGCCGCGACCGCCGTGCGCCCCTTGACCGCGATTGTCGCGACATCCGTCGGGTTGAGCGCCCATCCCCGGTAGCTCGGCTGGGCAAGCAGCCCCGGCCGCCGCCCTCCCCCGCGGGCCGCGGGGTCTTCCGCCGCGGCAGGGTTGATCCGCCATCGCTCCGCCAGCGTGAACTGGTCCCACGCCGTGATGGTGGTGCCGTCGTTCACGAAGACCAGCTCGCCCGAGACGGTGGGCATGACCAGCAGCTCCTCCGCGCCGCGAGGCAGCCCGGGCTCGCCGATCTCCTTCCCCAGGTTCTCCTGCATCGCGTTGGCGGGGGCATACTCAGAACTCCACAGCGGTTTGTTCACCAGCCCCTGCGTGCGCAGCGGCGCGGCATCATCCATGGGCCCCATGCCCCGCAGCCGCGCCGCCGCCGGCCAACGCACCGCCGCCGCCTGCGCGCCGCCGAGCCCCATCTGACGCGACCATCGCTCCGCTGTCTGCTTGACGCTGTTTCGATCGATGTATCTTGAGAGTTCGGTGAGCAGTTCCGCCGCCGCCCGGCCGCCCTCATCGCGTCGGTCCGGGTGATCTTCAAGCTGCAGCAGCGTCCGGTACGCCGCCTCGAACTGCGCGGACTCCAGCCGCCCCTGCGCCACCCGAAGCGCCGCCTCAAACCCCGCCGAGGTCATCAGGCACTGCGACTCGAGCGCGGCGATCTCCCCGCGCTCGAGCATCGCGGCCGCACGCCCGCTCAGGTTCTGCCGATAGCGGTCCAGGAGCCGAGCATCCCCCAACACCAGCCGGTGGACGGATTCGCGCACGCTGATGAACAGGTCCGGATCGCCCGGCACGGCCACAACCCGGTTCCCCTGCTCATCCAGCAGGGCCTGAAGCACGCGGACCGCTTCATCCACATTCCCCGCGCCGAGGTGATCGCGCACCCGGGAAAAGGTGTCCGAGGCGATCGGGGCATCGTCCACATACACCGGATTGAGCTGCTGGGCCTGTGCCGCGGCGGCAGCCCCGCCAAGCGCACCGGCCGCCGCGATGATCCACAGAAACCCGAAACGTGGCCTTCGCATGACTGGGCCTCCATGCTTCCTACCGCACCCGGCCCGCCGCGCCGCACACTTTGGTCTTCTCTGGTCCTCCCCCGTCCTACGGCGGAGCACCCTGGGATGACCGGCTTCCCCCTCCTCTGCCCCTGCCATTCTTGCCACCCTCTAGATCGGCAGATGGGCACGCTCCTGATCGGACGCTGGAGGGCCAGCCGGTGTTTCCCAGCCCCTACAGCCCGCAGATCCGTGTCAGCGTATTGCCGCCGACCGTCCCGCCCCGGCCAGGATGGGCCGATTCCACCACTCCCCCGCAAGGAGTGGCTGGACGATGCACAGTGCGCCAACCCCCTGTTTGTCCTCCGCCGTGTCCGCCGTCGCCGGCCCTCTGCCCACGCGGCAGAAGGCTCCGCCGCGGACGCTCCTGAGGACGCGCGAGGCGCGGGTGTGCTGGCTCATCCTGGCGATCGCGGTGTTCAGCGTGGGCGATCTGGTCATGACGCTGGATCACCTGACGACGATCGGCATGGGAGAGGCAAACCCGATCGCGCGGATGGTGATGAGCACCAACTCCCCCGCAGCGCTGATCGCGTGGAAACTCACCAGCGTCGGTGTGGCGTGCCTTGCGTTCTATGCCGGCCGAAAGAAACTCGCCGGCGAGATCGCGGCGTGGTTCTGCTGCTTCGTGCTCATCTGGCTGATGCTCCGCTGGGGCATGTACTCCGCCGAGCTGACCACCATCTGCCCACAGATGCACATGCTGCATCATGTCGAGCGAGGGCAGTGGGTCACGATGACGCCATAGTGGGAAGTGGGAAGTGGGAAATGGGATGTGGGAAGGCGGAGCGACCACCGAGCCTGGTTGGTTCCCGTGAAGCCGCCTCGCGCGGTAGACTCCGCCGATGCCATTTGACCAGGACATCGTGGCCCGCACACGGAGCTTCGCGTTGCGAGTGATCCGTCTTGTGGAATCCCTACCCTCGGGACGTGCCGCGGACATCATCGGACGCCAACTGCTTCGCGCCGCGACGTCTGTGGGCGCGAACTACCGCGCAACTCGTCGCGCCAAGTCACGAGCGGACTTCATCAACAAACTCGCGATCGTCGAAGAAGATGCGGATGAATGCGGGTACTGGCTGGACTTGCTCGGGGCCTCCGGAGTCGTCAAGACCTCCCGGCTTGCGCCGCTCTCGCAAGAGAGCCATGAACTGACCGCGATTGTCGTCGCCGCCATCAAGACCGCCAAGCGGAATCAACGCGGGTGAGCGTCAGTTCTTCACATCCCAGATCCCACATCCCGCATCCCACTTTCGCTACTCATCCAACGCCAGCTCGCACATCAGCTCGATGCCCGTCTCGAGCGCATCGTCGTTGAAGTCATACTCGGGCTGGTGCAGGCTCGGCCAAATGTCCTGGCCGGGCGGACGCACACCGAGGATGAAGAAGCACGCCGGGACGTGGTGCCCGTAATACGAGAAATCCTCACCGCCCATCGTGGGCGTGGGCACCTCCCGCACGCGCGTCTCGCCGATGGTCCGCCGCGCCACCCGGAAGAACCGCTCCGTCATCGCGGGGTCGTTGAACGTGACCGGATACCCCTCCTCCCACCGGATGCGTGCCTCGCACCCCATGGCCCCGGCGATGCCGCCTGTGATCGCGTGGAAGCGTTCCCGCCCGAGCGCCCGCATCTCCGGCGTCAGCGTCCGCATCGTTCCCGCAAAGTGCACGCTCCGCGGAATGACGTTGCGTGCCACGCCGCCATTCACCACCGCCACGGTAACCACGATGCACTCCGTCGGCGCGGCGTTGCGCGAAGCGATCGACTGCAGCGCGGTGATGATCTGTGCCGTTGTCACCACCGCATCTCGCGACAGGTGCGGATACGCCGCGTGCGACTGCGTGCCGACGATCTCGACCTCGAAGTTGTCCGTCGCTGCCAGCAGCGGGCCCGCTCGCGAGCCGACATCGCCCAGAACATACTGCGGCCAGCCGTGCAAGCCGAAGATGCGATCGACCCGCGGCCCTAGCCGCGATCCGTCGAGCGCGCCATCCTCGCACATGCGCTTCCCGCCCGCGCCCCCCTCCTCCGCGGGCTGAAAGATCAGTGTCACGGGGTTGGGGCGATGCGCGAGCCTCATGAGCACGCCCGCCACACCCAGCAGGTTGGCCGTGTGCCCGTCGTGGCCACAAGCGTGCATGACGCCCGGAGTCTTCGACGTATATGGCACGCCGGTGTTCTCCACGATCGGCAGCGCATCCATGTCCGCCCGGAGCGCAACCGCCCCCCGCGCGTTCCCCTCGGGCGTCGTCGCGGGGATGTGCGCCAGCACGCCCGTCCCGCCGGCCAGACCGCCGATGTGCGCAACACCCAGATGGCTCAGCTCGGCGCACACCACGCCGCTGGTGCGCCGCTCCTGATACGCAAGCTCAGGGTGCGCGTGCAGATCGCGGCGAATGATGGTGACGGATGGGAGAACCGAGCGGACAGCATCACGAAGGGAAACGGGCATGCCCCAAGGGTACCCCGAGTGCCGCCGCCGGATATGCGCCGGTGATGCGCCGGGCGCTCTGCCACCGCCGGACTCACTCCGGAATCGGTTCGGCGATCGGCGCGGTATCCACGCCCTGCACGGGCTGGCCCGCGGGGCGATCGTCGGTCGGCTTCCGCAGGAACGCATCCTCGCCGCGGCGAGTCTGCCCCGCGCGCAGCTCCTCCGTCAGCCGCGCTCGCTCGCGCTGCAGCCTGTCCAGCCACCAGGGGTCGGTTTCCTGAAGCAGCGCGCGCTGCACGCGGCGCGCCGTCACTTCATTCCCTCGCGCAAGCAACTGATCAACCAGGATCGATCGCCGGAGCGCGGGCTGGAAGTTCTCATCCCGCTTGAGCGATTCCTCGTACCAGCGCCCCGCCTCCTCCAGGTAGTTAAGCCCCTCCCACAGCGCTCCAAGGTTGTAGTGCGGCACGGGGTCCTTCGGCGAGATCTCCGCGGCGATCATGAACGCCTCGGCCGCCTTCATGTTGTCGCCGCGCTTCATCAGCAGGCGGCCCATGTTGTTCCACGCCGCGGGCGTCTCGCGATACATCCTGACCGCTTCAAGATACTTGGCTTCGGCATCGTCGTCGTAGCCCCTGTACTCAAGCCGCTGCGCCGCGCGGACAAGGTCCATCGCCTTGCCCCGATCAATCGCCTCCTGCGCAAAGTCCGGCGCGACAGGCGGGTTGTAGTTCCGGCAGCCCATGAGCGCTGCGCACATCGACAGACCCGCCGCGCCCAGCACGACCGACCGCCGCCACCCGCCACACTCACTCCGAATCGCGCGATCGGTCGTCATTTCCTCGACTCCCAGCGGACAAACTCGATGTCCATACTCCAGCCGCCCCCGGTGCCCGCGGCGGGCGATGCGTCCGGCCGCAGCGTGATCAGCGAGATCTCAACGCCGCGTGTCTCGCTGGACGACTGCACCCCGACCAGCCACTGCATCAGCGCCTTGGGGTCCTGCCCGGTCACCTTCGCCGTGTACTTCTTCTGCGCCACCCCCGGCACCGCAAGCCCCGTGACCTCGGTCTCCGGAATGACCAGCGCCTTGCCCGAGGCATCGGCCTTCACGCCCGCCGCCGTCGCCAGGTCCTCGATCGCCTTGCCCACACGCGGATCCGCCGCAAGCCCGCGCGATGCCTGCACCTCACGCAGAGCCTCCACCTTCGCCGCGACCGTCATCACCTGTCGCGCCTCGCGCCTCGCGTCTTCAACCTTGCGCAGCGTCGCTGTCCGCGCCATCCATCCCGACCCGGTATACACCATCGCCGCCAGAAGCAGGATCACCCCCAGGATCACCAACCCACGCGGCTGATTGCCGCGCTCCGCCGTCGCGGCGGCCATCGCAAGCTCCAGCCTCGCCTGATCCTCCTCCGCGCCCGGCGCCACGCCTGTCTGCTGTTCGCCGTTCATGGCCTCACCCCCTGCGAAGGCTCGGTCGGCCAGGTGCCCGTCAGCATGTACAGCCGCTCATTGCCGATCAGCGGCGGGGTCGAGCCGCGCCAAGGGATCTCGCCCTCGCTGGCGGTCAGCCGCTCCTGCACCGCCGGGCCGGTCTCGGCATCCGGCACGACCAGTCGCACCGATCCCACCGCGGCGTTGATCGTCATTTCCTTGATTCGAGTCTCCGCCGAGCCCTCGATCGCCCTCAGCACACGCGACATCTCCTGGAGGATCGGGCGCTGCGGCTTGAGAGCCTTGTTCAACTGCTCCAGCTCGTTGATCTTCCCGGTCAGGATGCCGATCGGATCCTGGTGCTTGCTCACGTTGGGAACGATCGTCTCCATCGCCTTGAGCGTCTCATCGCGGCGCTTCTGCGCCTCCAGGATCTCGTCCTGGCCGCCCCCGGCCGCGCGATGAAGCTGCCACCCCGTCGCCGCAACCAGCAATGCCGCGGCAAACAGACCCACCGCCATCGAGCGGTACATGCGCTTGTCCGCGCGCCCCGGCCGCGCGCTCAGGCCCAGCAGTTCCCGCCGCGGATCATCACCCTCCGCCGCCGCCCGTGCGCCCGCAGCCTGCGCCCCCAGCGGACCAACCCCCGCCAGCCGCGCCAGCGTCGCGCCGATCGGGTCCTCGTGCGCGGCGGCATCAATCTGCGCCCCGCCCCACGCCCGCCCGAGCCCCTCGGCCAGCGATGCCGGTGTCGGCCCGCCCAGCCACTGCGCGTGGCCGTTGCCGGGATCGGGCAGCGTGACCGGACCGAAGCACAGCACGCGCTCGGGCACGCGCCCAAGCTGTGCGCTCCACGCCAGCCAGTCCATCACGATCCGTCCCACCTCCGCGCCCGTGCACTCAAGGCCGGAGATCTCATCGGGCTCGTCGTCCATCCCCTCGCCCGGCTTCGCAAGAGCCTGTTCCGCGCTGCCCGCGCCCGCCGAACGCTCCTCGCGCCGCACCACCTGCCGCAGCCGCACCTGTCCCGCGGCCAGAAGCTCGCCGCCGGCGGACCACGCCCACACCAGCTTGCCCGCCGGATCCGTCATCACCACCGCCGCGAGCGGCGCGCGGACCGCCGCGGATTCTTCCTGCTGCGCGCCGGGGTCCCATGTCGCCGCCAGCGCGTGCCAGATGCTCTCGACCGAGATCACGTCGATCCCCCGCCCGTCAAGCTCATCGAGGAACACACGCACCGGCGCATCACGCATCGCAAGCACAGCGAATCGTTCCTTCGCGCCCGCGGCATCTCCGCCACGACCCCGCAAAGAAAGCCGCAGGCCCTTGCTCGGCTCTTCCTCCGCCACCGCCAGCGCCTGCACCGAGACGTCCGAATCGAGCCCGCCCCCGCCCTCCGTGCCGGACGCGATGCCCGCGGCGATCAATCGCCCCGCGCTCCCGCCCGCGCCCTCGCTCCCGCTCAGCACGGACTGCTGAATCGTCGCGCTCACAACTCCGGGCGCGGGGTTGTGCGCGCTCAGCCACGTGCAGATGCCCCCCTCGCCGTCGAGGCACACCAGGTCCAGTCTTGATGTCCCCAGGCCTTTGAGCGTGTCGGCGACCCACTTCGCGGCCGACCGCACGGCCGAAACCGCCGCCGCGCCATCCGAACCGCCCCCGCCCGAACCGATCTCCCCCGCAACGGGCGCGGTCCACGAGCGATCAAACGCGGCGCCGACAAGGCGCACACGCTTCAGCCTGGACCCGCCGGGCCCGCGCTCCAGATAGCACACCATTCCACTCAACGCTCACCCCTTGCCGCCCCGTTCATCTCTTCTTCAATCACTCGCAGCACATCCGGATCGTCAGGGTTCAGGCCCAGCGCGCGGATCGCCTCGCGCCGTTCATCGAGTGTGGCCTCGGGTTCAAACCCCAGCTCCGAGATCACCTTGATCTTCTCCTCATCCGTCGCCAGAGGGTTGGTCATCGTGACAAACGCCTGCTGACGCTGCTCGGGGGAGAGCTGCATCACCCGCGCCACCAGCCTGCCCGGAGCGTTGGGCCCCCCGCTCTTGGCCTTGCCGTGCGCCAACTCGGCCGCGGCCAGCGCTGCCGCCGCTGAACCCGCGGGCGGTGTCTGCGCCGGAGGTTGCACCGCCCCCGGCCGCGCTGCCGCCCCTGTCCGCGGCGGCGCGAGCATCGAGCCCGCGACGCTCTGTGCACGGTCGATGCGCCGCTGCAGACTGTTCTCTTCGATCACGATGTGGTCGTCGTACACCTCCAGCAGCTTCACACCGTCAAGCTCCGAGCCCTGACGGATGAACTTCTGGGTCTGGTCGATGCGGACAAGCGCACGGCTGGCCCGCGGCGTGACCGCGGACCCCAGATACACCCAGTTCGCGGTTGTCGCCGCGGGGGTCGGCCGTGTCCCGTTTGCCGTTGCCGGCGTGCGGGGCCCATCGTCCGGAACTTCAACGATCGGCTGTTCTTCCACCTTCGGCGGCTCAGGCTCCGCGGCCTTGGGCAGCAGCCCGGCCAGAATGTCCCCGATGCTCTGCGCCTCGGCCAGACTCATGCCCGCGCTCCCGGCATCCGCGACCTGCACCGGCTTGCCTCCGGTGCCATCCCAGTTCGCCTCCGAGGGCCGCCAAGCCGCGGCGATCGGGAGGACGAACATCCCCGCCGCGCCCGCGACCAGCACCAGCGTCGCCGCCTGCCAGGCCATGGCCTTCCGCCTCGTCTTTGTGCGATGACTCGACATACTCAATCCTTCACGGTCCCCGACGGGTTCCAGCATATGCCCCCGAAACCGGTTGTCCCGTCTCCTCATCCTCCACCGGCAAATCCTGCCATGTGAGGAACATGCCAGGCTGGCTGAAGGACTCTGATCGGGCTTCCGGACGCCACTCCATCAATCCCCCGCTTCGGGAAAGCAGGACTCCCCCTGCATCGGTGATCTCCGCAACGACATGCCACAACGTCGGACCCTCGACCAGCATCGCCAGCATCAGGTCCCGCTCCTCATCGCGGATCCCGATGTCGGTCAACGCCCGGGGGAGTTCTTCGCGGCTGAGCAGCCCCGCGTTGCGCCGACTCAGGATCGCCTCGACCGCGCGGGCCTGACGATCCGGATCGGGGATCACCGCGGCCACCAGCGCGTTGATGACAATCGCCGGGGCCGCCTTCAGGCTGATCTCCGCCGGGCCGACGTTGCGCATCGCACCGTCGGTGAGCTCCGGGGGGAACTGCTCCAGAAACTCCCGCATCAACATCACGATCTCGCGCCGTTCGCCGCGGAGGTTCGTCTCGTCGAGCATCGCCGCGCCCTGGCCGTCCTCGAACCGCACGGCGATCGACTCACCACCCGGGAGGTTCAGCCTGAACGCCACACCGGACTCGCTGATCGACTGGCGACCGCGGACGCGCGTGGTGGCCAGCCAGCGGCCGACGCACTCCTGAATGCCCGCCGCGCGGTGATGCCCGGTGTAGGCCTGGATCTGTCGCTGCACCGTCCGCTGCGAGACGGTCCGCCGCTCCAGCAGAAGCACCAGAGAGAGCGACGCGATGAACGTGAGCAGCACCACAAGCGGGAGCGCAAAGCCCCGTCGCGACCGCCCCGGAGTTGTTCGCCGTGTCTGCATCACTTCGGCGTGTCTCCATCAGTGCGATTCCGCCCGCGGATCGCCGCGGGCCGATCCGACCGCACGGGAACGCCGCCGCGAGGATCGATCCCCGGGGGCGTACGACCCGAACCGCGACTGATCTCCGTGCCCGGCTCCGGACCCATGGTCCAGCCGACCTCGAACATCCAGTTCTCTTTCCGGCCCTCCACGGTTTCAAACGCGACCTTCACAAAGCCCGGCAACTCCTCCACCCAGGTTGCGCGGCAGCGTGTGTCGAACCGCTTGCCCCGGTAGACCTCCCAGCGGATCCACCTCAGCCCAGTCATCAGCGGCACACGCCGCGCCGAGGCGAGCGCAAGGAGCTGTTCGGACTCGATCTCTTCGCGCGACCGCCGCGGCGCATCCTCGCGATCACCATCGGAGCCCGGCCGCGTCTCTTCCGGCGGCGGCGGGGGAAGCTCTCGCCACCACAGCGTCCATCCCTGCCCGGAGCTCTCCCGGGGCTTCCATCCCTCGAGCCCCGTATTGGGCCCAAGCGACCCGAGCGGATCAACGCCATCGGGCACAAGCTCAAACACGCCGCGAACACCCGGCGCGATCAGCGGTTCCTCTTCATCCAGCGGCTCCTCTTCGCCCTCCGCGCGATCGCTCACGCGGCGCGCCTCGGCCGCGCGGCCGCGCGCGCCCGCGAGAAGTCCTCGCTCGAAGATGCGGGAATCCGGCCTCGCCCCCAGCACCGGCGGGGACCGCAGCGCGAGCTCCATCACCTGCGCCTTCATGCGCGAGCGGCGGCCCTCGACTTCCACTTCCAGCAGCGGGCTCGTCGGATCGGGCCGGAGAATCAGCCGCGGCTCGGGCTCATCCTGCTCCAGTGGCGGGTCGGGATCATCGTTATCAACCGCCCGCTCGAAACTTCGCAGCCGCTCCTGGATCACCTTCTCATCGCCGGGCATGGGGCTGTCGCTCATGACCATGGTCCGGAAGGCCCGTTCCATCGCTTTGTACGTTCGGGCAATCTCATCGGCCTCGCCCATGCGGACAACCTGCCGCCGCTCGCTGCGGCGCATGACCTCGAACAGCCCAAACGCGGACATGGCGACAATCGACGCCAGCGCAAGCGCGAGCATGAGTTCAAGCAGGGTGAACGCGCGGCGTGTCGCTCGGCGGGCGGTGGTCATCGCAGCCGCCCCCCTTCCCGTTCCAGCGGGCTGCGCCCGCCGCCACCGCCGCCATCCGCGCCCGCGCCGCCCAGAATCAGGTTGATCAGTTCAAGCACGTTCTCCGGATTCTCGCCGAAGCGTGTGATCTGATCGGGGTTCCTCGCCGCGGTCGGGTCATACACGCGCCAGAGCAGCGCGAGCTCCTCGCCGGGGCGGGGCCTGCGCGGGTCGGATTCATCCGCATCGAACACCCGCACCGCGACCAGGCGGTAGCGGTCCAGCCCCTGCAGCGTGGTCTCGCCGAGCCCCTGCTGATCGTTAAGCTCCATCACCGCCGGCGTCACGCTGAGTTCAAAGAAGAACTGATACCGGTCGCCATAGGCGATCGGCAGCCACGGCTCGGGCATCTGCTTGTTGTCATCGAGCCACTGCAGCACCAGGCGGTTGGCGATCTCGTGCGCCGCCAGGCGCCGCCGGTCGCGGGCATCGGCGTGCTCCACATACGCGACGGCCGACATGATCGCCGTCGCCACGCCCGTGAGCATCACCACCGAGAGCATGACCTCCAGCAGCGACAGCGCCGGGGCGCGCCGCGCCGAACGGCCGGTGCCCTGTGCGGTCCCTCGCAAGGTTGTCGCCCTCCGGGCGTGCATGGTGCGCTCCGCGCGGCATCGCATCGGCGATGCGCTCAGTTCGTGCTGCCGGTCGTGTCGTCCATCGTCCACACACTGATGTCGTCCGCGCCGCCCGTGGTGCCGTCACCGCCCATGCTGAACAGGGCGTACGGACGGCCGTCGGGCGATGGCGCGTAGTACACGAAGTCGCGCTTCCAGCCGTCCTTGGCGATCTTGTCGGTGTACTCCGGCACCAGCGATTGCAGCGTCTGCGGGAACTGGCCCTTCTCGAGCTGGTAGTTCACCACCATCTGCTGCAGCGTCCGCAGATTCGCCTTCGTCGTGCCGATGCGGGCCTTGTCGCCCTGGCCGGCAAAGTTCCATGCCACGGCCGCGGCGAGCATCCCGATGATCAGCACCACCAGCATCATCTCCAGCAGCGTGAAGCCGCGACGAGCTACGAGTGTCCCTGAACCCTTCATGCTTCGATCCTTCCTGAAAAACGCACGGATCCGCTCCGCACCACTTGGAGTTGTTTGCGCCATCTTCTCCCCTGCTCGGGGCAATTCCCTTTCCAACCGCTTCTTTCCAAGGCCCTGATCGCTCCCGGCTGCCGCCGCCTCGCTCCTACACCTGCATGCTGCCGCTGAGCGTGAGCATCGGCAGCAGGATCGACATCAGCAGCGACCCGATAATCAGGAACATCAACACGATCAGCAGCGGCTCCATCGCCGCCAGGGCCCGGCTGGACTTCTTGTCCACCTCGTCGGTCATGTCCTGGGCCAGCGTGGCAAACGCCTGCTCCAGGTCGCCCGATCGCTCCGCGGCGATCAGCAGCCGGCGCGTCGCCAGAGGCAGCGTCGTCACCTCGTCGATCAGCGATCGCAGCAGACCGCCGCCGATGAGCCTCGTCCGCAGCCGCTCAAGCTGGCCCCGCATCTCCGGGTGATTCACCGCCTGGTTCGAGACGGCCAAGGCGTCGCCAAACGGCACGCCCGTCCGCGTCATCGCCGCCATCACGCTGAAGAACCGGGCCGATTCCTGCGCCAGCACCACATCCCGCAGCAACGGCAGTTTCCGCATCAGCCACCGGACCAGCTTCATCACCGTGCCGCGACCGACGAGGATCATCCCCGCCCCCGCCGCGAAGAAGATCATCAGCAGCGGCACATTGTCCCGCATCCACACGCCAAGGCCCATCACCAGCCGCGAAAACGCCGGGAGCTCGATATCCGACTCCATCAGCGCCTCGGCCAGTTTCGGCACAATCAGGATGAGCATCAGCACCGAGACAATCGCCGAGATCGTCAGCACGATCGCCGGATACACCATCAGCGTCGCGGCCTTGCCCGAGACGGCCAGCCGCCGGCGCAGAGTCACGTTCAGTTCCTTCGCCGCGCCCGCAAGGTCGCCCGATCGCTCTGCACCGCGGTACACCGCGATCGTCACGTTGTCGAACCCCCCCACCTGCTTGCACGCATCCGCAAAGCTCGAACCCGCCGCGACCAGGTCGCGCATCTTCTGAACCCGCGGCCGGGTGCCCGGGCGGACCGTCGCCGCCACCACCTCGAGCGCCTCGACCAGCGGAACACCCCGGGACAGGAGTTGGCCCAGTTGCTCGTTGAGCGTCGCCTGGTCCTTGACGCTCAGTTCGTTGGCCGGTGAGGCCCACCCCGGGAGCTTCCAGCTCCGCACCAGCATCTTGTTCTCGGTGCGCAGCGACTGCGCGAGCGCGGGAACACTCCCGGCCTGCCGGATGCCGAACTTCCGGCCCCCGCCCGGCCGCACCGCGACATACACAAACGAAGATGAATGGCTTAAAGCCGTCATGGACAAACTCTATCGGCCGCGGACGGGCCGGAAGCCTGCCCGAGCGCGTGAACAAGGGTCGCCGAGCGGCCTTGGACACGCGCCAGGGAACCGCCAAACGACCAAGAACACCCTAATCCAGTGTCCAACCTCCCCAAACACCCCCTCCCGGCGTTCCACGGCCGGGCTGGCTGAACGGAGGTTGATACCGTGCCGGCAAGACCGCGGTTGCCGGGGAGATGGAGGGGGCCGGTGGGAGCACGGGGCGAAAGTGCGTGGGGATTGATTCCCCTCTGGCCGCCCCCCACAATCTTCACGATGACCACTCCCACCAACGGCGTTCCCCATGTCGTGACCGCCCACCCGGCCACCGCCGCACGCTCCGCCGCCGCGGCGTCCCGGCCCGCCTCCACCGGAATCCCCAAAGCCATGCGCGCACTCGTCAAGCACCGTGCCGGACCCGAGCTCGAGCTCCAGACCTCGCGCGCTGTGCCCGAGCCCGGGCCGCGGGATGTGCTCATCCGCGTGCTCAAGGCCGGCATCTGCGGGACGGACCGGCACATCTGGGAGTGGGACGCATGGGCCGCGGGGCGCATCCCCGTGGGCATCACCACGGGCCATGAGTTCGTCGGCATCATCGAGAAGGTGGGCTCGGCGGTGACGAAGTACGCGCCCGGCCTGCGCGTCAGCGCGGAAGGACACATCACCTCGTGGAGCGACTACAACGCACGCACCGGCAACGCGCACATCGCGCGCGACACCCAGATCCTCGGCGTCGATCGCGACGGCTGCTTTGCCGAGTATGTCTGCGTCCCCGAAGAGAACGTCTGGCCGGTGCACCCGAGCATCCCCGACCACGTCGCGGCGATCCTCGACCCGCTCGGCAACGCCGTGCACACCGTCATGGCCGCGAACGTCAGCGCAAAGACCGTGCTGATCACGGGCGTGGGCATCATCGGCCTGATGGCGGTGACGGTGGCCAAGGCCGCGGGCGCATCGCGCATCTTCGTCACCGACCTCGATGAGAAGCGTCTCGCGCTCGCGCAGAAGCTCGGCGCGTGCGCCGCCTACAAAGCCAACGACCCGAACTGGATCGAGAAGGTCCGCAAGCAAACCCGCGGCGACGGCCCCGACGCCCTCATCGAGATGTCGGGCCACCCCGCCGCGATCGACGACGGCTTCAAGTGCCTCCGCATGGGCGGGACCGCCGCACTGCTGGGGATTCCGAGCCGCCCGATCAGCTTCGACCTGACCAACCACGTGATCTTCAAGGGCGCAACGGTGCTGGGGATCAACGGCCGCAAGATGTTCGAGACCTGGTACCAGATGGAGGAGCTGCTCCTCTCCGGCCGCCTCGAACTCGACGAGATCATCACCCACCAGCTCCCGATGGCGGACTTCCGCAAGGGGTTCGAGCTGATGCAGAGCGGCGAGGGCATCAAGATCGTGCTGGAGATCGAGGAGCGGTAAGAGCCAGTTCCGGACAAACACGCCTTTCACGCCCCCTCCGATGAACTGTCAGACAAAGACATTTTTGTGCATATTGACAATATAGCCTTCTGACCGTACTGTCATTTGCCCGATAATTGACTTTGACTGACAGATGGACCGTGACACCCCTCCATTCTCGTTTGAAGACCTCCCGGACCTGTTGAAGCCCGCGAACATCGCCCTCCTTCTCCGTCCGGAGGCCGCTGAACTCACTCGTGAGTATCGGCCATGGCGGAAGGTCCGCGCGATCGCGCGCCAGCACAAACTCGACCCGGAAGCTGCATGGGCCGCAGTCAAGCTTGGGCGGTGGCAGAACGCTCGATCGCTTTCACTCAAGCAGGGTAGTGGCAAATCGTTCTGTATTGTCACAGTACCGCTGCTCGGCGCCGCACTGCATCGGATCGACCGGGCGACCGGCGGCGGTGGGCCCGCAGCCATCCACGGTGCGGACGGAGTACTCTCCGATCCGGCATCAAGAGACCGCCTGCGCATCCGGACTCTGATCGACGAGGCTGCGGAGTCATCTCTTATCGAGGGCGCGGCGACCACACGAAAGGACGCAGTGGAAATGTTGCGGTCAGGTCGTGCACCGCGCTCGACCGGCGAGCAGATGGTAATGAACAACTACATCGCGATGCAGCAGATAAAGCGATGGCTTGATCGTCCGCTCTCGGTGGAGATGCTGCTCGAGCTGCAAACGATCCTGACAGATCGCACGCTTGACAATGCCGGCGAGGCGGGTCGGCTACGACGGAGCGACGAGAACGTCCGTGTCGTGGACGAGCGCGACAACACGGACCTGTACACACCGCCGCCGGCCGACGCACTGCCCGAGCGGTTGACGGCGTTGTGCGCATTCGCTAATCGCGCCCACGAGGATGAGTTCTTCATCCACCCGATCGTGAAGGCCTCGATCCTGCACTTCATGATCGGGTATGAGCACCCGTTTGTCGATGGCAACGGTCGCACGGCGCGGGCAGTCTTTTACTGGCATGCGCTGCGAAACGGATACGGGATCTTTGAGTACACGGGCATCTCCGAGCTCATCCGCAAGGGCTACGCGCGATACCCGCAGGCCTATGTCGACACTGAACTCGATGACGGCGACCTGACCTACTTCGTGCTCTACAAGCTCGACATCATCGAGCAGGCGCTCGACCGCCTCGCCGAACACCTGCGGCACGAGGAGGAAAAGGTCCGCCGCAGCGAAAGGCTCCTCAAGCTCGCCAAGGACCTCAACCTGCGCCAGCGCCTGCTGCTGGAGCACTCACTCCGCCACCCCGGCACGCAGTACACCGTGAAGTCGCACATGAACTCCAACGGCATCGTCGCCGTCACCGCCCGCACCGACCTCGACGACCTTGTCCGCCGCAAGCTCATGACGACCACCAAACGCGGCCGCGAGGTGATCTATCTCGTCACCTCGACTCTTGCCGACAGGCTCGCGAAGCGAGGCCTCTGACGCGCCAGTCCCAAAGGCCCTCCTCCGCCCGCGAGGCCGCTCCGCCGCGACGCTTCCATCCCAACAGACAAACACCGGCAGCCATTGCAGGCTGCCGGTGTCGGGTTGTTCATACTCCAAATGTCGTGCCGACGCTCAGCTCAGCAGCCGGCGAACCACGCCGCGAGGAACGCGAAGATGTCCGGAACCTGAATCATGGTGTTGCCGTCAAAGTCCGCCGACTCGTCCTGCGCAAACCACGCCGCGAGGAACGCGAAGATGTCCGGCACGGCCACCGTCCCGTTGTTGTCAAAGTCCGCCGGGCACCCGCCGACCGGGTTGATCCGGATCAGCGCGGTCGGGCCGAGGTCCGCGCCAAACTCATCCCTCAGGTTGGCAAGCACATACACCGACTTGTCCGGAGCAAGCGCCAGCGAGTTGGCCGTGAAGGATGTGAGCGTGTTGTTGCCGCGGCCGATGAACGCGGTGTCATCCGCCTCGCCGTCGTTGTCGATATCAAAGACCACCGGGTCACCCTCGCGCAGCACAACCTCGCCGTTGACCACGATCACATCGTCGATCGCCGTGTCCGCATTGGTCGTCTTCCCGGCGATCGCCCAGTCACCATTGCTGTTCCCGGTGATCGAGCTGAACGTCGCCGCGGCCCACGTATCCCCTTCGACATCATCGCCGACCTGCGCGATCACCACGCCGTTGCGCGTCGCCCACGGGTTGCCGCTCGCAAGGCCGCGGGCATACCAGTCGCCATTGCCCGCAACAAACGTCGCGTTGACATCCGTTGGTGTAATGCTCGATCCGGCGATCTGATAGCCGGCCTGGATGATGACCTCGCCATTGACGATCACGACCTGCGGCGTGCCGGACTCATCGGTGATGTTGCCGCGAACCACGATCACCGAGCCGTCGGGCGAGGCCGAGAGGACCGTGATGGTCCCGGTCGAGCCGATGTTCTGGATCGGCACCAGCGTCTCCCCATCGATCGCCGTGACAAAGTCCCCCTCCTGCATGTGCTTCACGGCGTTGAACGCCGTCACCGGCCGCCGCGTGCTGTGCAGGTTCTGCACCGAGTCGTCGCGCCAGCCAACCGTGCCATCGTTCAGCAGCACGCCCGATTGCGGCGAGTTGCCGATGGTTTCATCCCCGGACGGAGCCGGCGACAAATCTTCCATCCCCGTGTAGAGATCCCCCATCTGATAAGCAACACCGCTCCCCATGCTGGTAAACCGCACCAGCTTGTGGAACACCGACGACACGCCGCCGCGAGCCCGCAGCGCCACCAGCATGTCGTTGTTGTCATTGAAGGGATTGGTGGTGGAGCTGATGAAATCGAGCACTTCGCCGCCAACGGCTCCGGGGAAGGGCTGGGCTTCCTGCACCAGCATGGTTCCGGTCAAGCCGGATCCGGCGACCATGATCGACGACTCGGTGGACGGCTGCGTGGTCGTGCCGCGCACCATCCACTTCGTGCCGTCGGGGCTCAGCCAGAACTCCAGCATCGTCGCCCACTGCGTGCTCACCGGATTGCCCCCCGCATCCAGCGCGCCGGGCACAGTCGCCGTGGGGCTCGTGGCCGCACGACTGAAGATCACATCCACATCGGGCACGCCGGCCGCCGCCAGAGTCGCCATCGCCAAGACGCCGCCGGACACTGCACAGGTACGGACCATGATCTGCTCCTTCATCGGAAAAGGCGTTTGCTCCCGGCCGCGCACGTCAGCCGACCCCCACCATCCCGCGATGCTCCGCGCTCCACGAACAGCCGTACAGCGCGGCCAACAAAGCCCCATCCGCCCCGCGGCGGACAAAGGCCTCCAGCACGCCCATAACTCCAGAAGATACCAGCATCCCGTGGCGATGCAAGGGCTTCCGCCCGATTTGGACGCTTCATCTCACCCCCGCCCAACCGCACCGATCCCCGGCCCAATGTCGGGCCTCGGTGATGCCTCCACACGTTCATCCGGGCCCGATCCCTACGGGCAGCCTGCGAACCACGCCGCCAGGAACGCGAAGATGTCCGGAACGGCGATGGTCCCGTTCCGGTCAAAGTCCGCACGCGCATCCTGTGCAAACCACGCCGCCAGGAACGCGAAGATGTCCGGAACGGCCACCGTGCCGCCGGCGTCGAAGTCCGCAGCGCAGGTGACCGGCGGGAGTCCGCGGACCACCCACCCCCGGCTCGCGCCGTTGAAACGACCGCTGCCGGCCATCGCCGTCCCGTCGGCGCTGATGCCGTTACAGGATGTGAGCACCCAGCCCGTCATGGTGACGCCGCGGGAAACGAGGTACGCGTGGAGATCGACCATGCCCAGTGGGCTGGTCCAGAGGAATGCGCCTGCGTCATCGCTCCCGACCACAACCGAGCCGTCGGCGCTGATCGCCTTGCCCTCGGGACCGCCGCGGCCGGGCAGAACGCCGAGGTCCACCATGCCCGTGCCGCGCTTCCAGAGAAACGCACGCCGACCCGAGGCCGAATCGCTGCTCCCCGTGATGGCCGAACCGTCGGCGCTGATTGCAAGAGCCTCGGAGAACGCGCCGCCCGGCAGCACGCCCAGGTCCTCGAGCACGGTGCGCTCGTTCGACCAGAGAATGGCGCGATTGCCGTTCGATGAACCGCTGACACCGGCCCCGAATGAGCCATCGGAACTCAACGCAAAGATCGATGACGACGCGTCTGTCGGGGCTCCGGGCAGCAGCCCGATATCCGACAGACCTCCCCCGGCGGACCAGACGAACCCGTGACCAACGCCGGCGGAACTCGGCCCGCCTCCGATCAAGCTGCCGCTCGCGCTGATCGCATAGCCATACGACACGTTCTGAGCCGGGATCGTGCCAAGGTCTTCCATGTTTCCCGAAGCGGTCCATCGGAAGACATGGCCCCCGCCCGAAACAACGCTCATGCCGGTGACGACCGCGCCATCACCGCTGATCGCAAACCCGAACGATCGCAGACCCCGGGGCACGACGCCCAGGTTCTGCAGACCTTCCGACTCCGTCCAACGAATGGCGCGGTAGGTGCCGCCTGCCAGCGTGCTGTAGCCGGTGACGGCTGTGCCATCGGCGCTGATGCCCAAGGACTCGACCGTGCCGCCAGTGGGCTGCAGTGTCCCGATGTCGGTGATCGTCTGACCGCTGGCGGTCATCGCGAGCCCGATGACCGACAAGACGGAGACGGCGAACAGACGGTGAAGCACTCCGATCTGCGACATGACGATCGCTCCCTTCACGGCGGTGAGTGAGGCCCGATTCATGAGCACCCCCCGAACCACAGGCTCAGGAACGCAAAGATGTCCGGCACGGTGACTGTTCCGTCGCCGTTCACATCCGCATCCGATTCACGCTCGAACCAGTCCGACAGGAACGCGAAGATGTCGGGGACGTTCACCGCGCCACTGGAATCGAAGTCCGCGATGCAGTCATCGCTCGGGTCCGTCCCTGGGTCGCCAAGCCCGGTGCGCAGCCCGGTGATGAACACCGCGCTGTCGAGGATGTGGTCATTGACATCCCCCACCTCGAAGATCAGCACGTGCTCGCCCGACTCGATCACATCAGTCGTCGTCGTCAGGTGATGGATCAGTCCGTGCGGATTGGCGAACGCGGTGTTGACATCCTCGGTCGTCTCCAGGCCCGCGAACGAGCTCCCCACCTGCACCGCGCTCCCGTTGGTGTCATACGCGATCTGATTCTCCGGCGCGGTGCCATCGAGGAAGACCAGGAACGCATCCGTGAACGAGCCCGTGTAGAACGGGTACTCGACCGATGCGAAGACGAAGTCGAACTGGATCTGGCTGTCCTCCTCGATCCAGAAGTGCACCTCCAGCGCCGCGACGTCGTAGCACGCGTTGAAGTTCTCGATGTTGCCCGCCGTCAGGCCATACGCATCGAACTCCGGCGTTCCTCCGGTGTCGGGGTCGTCAACCATCTGCGAGTTCACCTCCGGCGGCGGAGATGCCGGGTCATAATCCGGGTCCGACATCGCGGGATTCGGTCCCAGGTTCGCCACGCTGCCGGATGACAGCACGATCCCGTCCCGGATGGTGACGGGCAACGTGGTGAACCCGCTGTAGGTCCCGAACTGGCCGGGCACGCCGTTCTTGATGACGACCGAGTTGATGGTCATCCCGGACGGGCGCAGCGCGGCGCCCAGAGCCGATGTGTCCATCGTCGCCACCGTGGCGATATCGGCGACGGCAGGAGAGGATGCGAGTCCCGCGGCGAGCCCGGCGATGGCGAGAGCGAGGATGCTGGTATGCCTGCGAATCATGTTTCCGCCCCTTTTCTTGTATGAACCGACCCGAGACTGCGACACTGGAATCGAGAGGACCGGGTGATCACCGGTTCACGGACAGCCCGCGAACCAGGCGCTGAGGAACGCGAAGATGTCCGGCACCGCGACAGTGCCGTTGTGGTCGAAGTCCGCCGCGGCGCTCAGCGAGAACCACGCGGAGAGAAACACGAAGATGTCCGGGACAGCGACGGCGCCGCTGCCGTCAAAGTCCGCCGCACAGGTCGTCGCCGCCATTACCGCGATCATGTTGTCGGCGAGATACGCGGGGCCCCAGTCCTGGCAGATCGGCGGGTGCGCATCGTAATGAACGACGACGCTGTCGAACGGCGCGGCGGACACCAGGCTCAGCGTGCCCGTGGGATACGTGCCGGGAACGGGCGCGGTTGTCGTGTCGGTCGCGACAAACTCTCCGCTCATGTACCCGGTCACCCGCATCGTCGACGAGTCATCGCACCCCAGTTCCAGAGCACAGTACATGATGGAGAACCCGGTCAGCGGCCGGGAGAAGCTCACCAACAGATCCCCGCCGAACACAGAGTTCGGATACAGGCACAGGCCGCCGAAGCCCGCGGGCGTCAGGCCGAGCGTGTTCGCCGGCTGGATCGAGAAGCTGCCCCCGGTGCCGGAGACCTGCGCGCCAAGCCCGTTGTTGCTCAGCGAGACCGGGATCGACGTGTGCACGGGTGCATCGTCGAACGTAAACACCGCCGTGTTCGTTTCGGGAACGAACTCTGCAACCAGCGCCAGGTTCGTCGCGGCCGGGAAGGTATACATCGCTTCCGTGCTTACGGTCTGGCCGAGACTCGACCACCGCGAGAACGCATACCCGTTGACCGGAAGCGCCTCGACCGTGACGGTGTCGCCGATGCTGTAGATCGCATCGCCGTTTGTGGATCCGCCGTAGTAAGGCATTGCGGATGTGGTGATCGTGTACGCGGGGACGAAGTTCGCCACCAGCGTGCGATCGGTCGCGGCCGTGAAGGCGTAGTCGCGCTGGTCGTGGACGACCGTGCCGCTCTCGGTCCAGTTGGTGAAGGTCCAGCCCGTGTTCGGCGTCGCCAGCAACGAGACCGTCGAGCCGACCGGATACGCCCCCGCGCCGGTGATGCTCCCAGCGCCGATCGGCGAGGTGCTCGCCGCGATCGACACCTGTGTCCCCCCCGCCGCACGCAGCAGCATCGCACGCCCGTTGCCAAACGCACGGAACGGCAGGCCCCGGATGAACTGCGCTGTGCCGATCGCGCCGGTCCCTTGCGCCCAGTTCCATTGTGCGTACGGAATGCTGGTCAGACCGATCACGGAGACAAACCAGCGGACATTCTCGGGAGTGTTGGCCGGCAGGCTTACCGGCGCAGCCAGATCCAGCGAGTAGTGTGTGAAACCGTAGGGACCCGCCTCGGTCGTGTACGCGGTCGTATCAAACCGCGCCTCGGGCTCAACCGTCTCCACGCCCCCGTAGTAGAAGAACCCCATCGGCTGGAAGGCGACTGTGTTCGGGTCCTGCCGCCAGAACTCGATCCGGAATCCCTGCTCGCAGGCGCCGCTCCCCCACCACTCGATGTGATCGATGGTTGCGGGAGATGTCAGCACAAACCCCGAGAAGCAGACGGCATCGCCATCAAGGTCATTGCCATCCGGACCCGGGTCCTGCCAGAGCTGCGAAGCCCGCGCTGTCCCGCCGCTGGTCGGCGCCTGCGACACGATCACCGTCTGTGCCCGCGCCGACGTATTCAGCGCCAGCACCGCAAACGCCGTTGCAATCAACCATTTCATACAGCTTGCCTCCCCTGCCGCGATCGCTCGCCGCGGCACACCCATTCTCCTGCAAAGGACATACCTGTCCGATTTTGGCCTGAAACCCTTCCTGTCCTATCCAGAAGGCCGGTTGTCTCAGAGTCTCTCGCAGCTGGCCATACACAGCCGCCAACTTCAGACAAAAGCCGGTCACAACCGACCGGATTGGCAGTCTGCCGTGCTCGCGGCACGCTGTTGCGCGCCGATTGATGCGAGAACGAAGTCAATCATCCTCGCCGTCCCCCTCGCCCCCCTCCCCGCCGCCCTCGGCCTCGCCGATCTGCAGCGCAGCGCCGATCAACGGCACCGTGGTCGACTGTGTCCCAGCGTCATAGTTCCGCAGCAGCCCGGCCGCCAGCGCACCGACCAGCGCCAGGAACACAACCCCCGCAACAGGCCTGCTCGATCCGATCCCCTCCGCCGCATCCACATCCTTCGTGCCGCGGATCATGCTCAGCGTCAGGTTCTCCCTGTGACGCACGGTGTGCAGTACGACGCCCAGGATGTGCACGCCCACGACCGCGCACATCGCATACGCCATCAACTCGTGCAGTTCCTTCGACCCCTCGTTCCCGCGGGCCATCATGATCCCCGTCACCGTCAGCCCCAGCGTCAGCGCGAGCATCGCGAAGATCGCCACCGCCGAGCCGGGGTTGTGGCCGATGTACCGCTTCCCCCCGCCCCCCCCAACCATCGCGCCGATGGTGTACCGGGCGATCTCTCCCGGCCCGAACACAAACGACCCGAACCGCGCCCACCGCGGCCCCGCAATCCCCCACACGCTCCGCAGCGCCACCATCGCGCCCAGCACCAGCCCGATGATCGCGTGATACGGAAACAGCGGGCTGTGCTCGCCCAGAATCAGCGAGATCCCCGCCGCGGCCACAAACCCCGCGGCAAACAGCCAGTGAAACAACCGAACCGGCAGATCCCAGACGAGCGTGCGGTTCATGGCACTCCTCCGCGTATCCAGTCACGGCCAGACCTGTCAACGGATGATTATATCCGCTTTATGGCGCATCGGTTGCTTGACGCGCAAGCCGGGTTCTGTCACCCTCCACCCCCTCTATGCCTGCCGCCCTCCACCTCCCCCTCATCGCCGTCGGCGTGCTCACCCTCCTCACGCTCGGCTATCTCCTCTACGGCACCTTCGTCGCCCGCCAGTACAAGCTCGACGACTCGCGCATCACCCCCGCCGTCCTCAAGAACGATGGCGAGGACTTCATCCCCACGCGCCCCTTCTACCTGCTCGGTCAGCACTTCTCCGCCATCGCCGCGGCGGGGCCCATCGCCGGCCCCATCTTCGCCTGCATGGCCTTCGGCTGGGGGCCGTGCCTCCTCTGGATCATCCTCGGCGTCATCCTCATCGGCGCGGTGCACGACTTCTCCGCCCTCATCGCCTCCGTCCGCCACGGCGCACACTCCATCGCCGAGATCGCCAAGGAGACGCTCGGCCGCCGCGCCTGGCTTGCGCTCGTCTGCTTCATCTGGCTCGCGCTGCTCTACGTCATCACCGCCTTCACCCAGATCACCGCGCAAACCTTCCTCGGCGTCTCCGAAGAGCTCGAAGGCCTCAATACCACCTTCAACAAGGGCGGCGCGGTCGCCGCGGCGAGCACGCTCTATCTCGGCCTCGCGCTGGTTATGGGCATCGTGCAGCGATTCCTCAAGCCGCCGATGTGGCTGACGACGCTCATCTTCGTGCCCGCCACGCTCGGCTGCATCTGGCTCGGCACGCGGATCGACGAGGTCCTCGTCTTCGGCCCCAAGTTCTGGTACACCGCGATCCTGCTCTACTGCCTCATCGGTTCCATGCTCCCGATGTGGCTCCTGCAGCAGCCCCGCGGCTACCTCGGCGGCTTCGTGCTCTACTTCGCGATCGCCGTCGGCACGCTCGGCGTCCTCTTCGGCGGCTTTGCGATCAAACAGCCAATCTGGGGCGGCGATGCGTCCATGCTCGACCCCTTTGCGTTCCTCAATCCGCCCGCGACAGGGAGCGAACAGGCCTGGCCGATCACCAACATGCTCTTCCCGTTCCTGTTCGTCACCATCGCCTGCGGTGCGTGTTCCGGCTTCCACGGCCTGATCTGCGGCGGCACAACCAGCAAGCAGATCGCCAAGGAATCCCACTGCAAGTCGATCGGCTTCGGCGCGATGCTCCTCGAGGGCTTCGTCGCTGTCATCGCGCTGGCCACCATCATGATCGTCGCGCCCGAGCAGTCCAAGGGCGCACCGCCCGCGCGCATCTACGGCGACGGCCTCGCCCTCTTCCTCACCAGGTTCCTCGGCCCCGAGGCCTTCCTCTTCTGCGCCACCTTCGGCGCGATGGCCTTCTCCACCTTCGTCTTCGACACGCTCGATGTCTCCACGCGCCTGGGACGCTACCTCTTGCAAGAACTCTTCGCCGCGCCGGGCAAGGTCGCCGGCTTCTTCGCCGCCGCGGCCACCGCGGGCATCCCGCTGCTCATGCTCCTCTTCGCCGATCCCAATGCCTACCGCACGTTCTGGACACTCTTCGGCACCTCCAACCAGCTCCTCGCCGCACTCACCCTGCTCAGCATCACGCTCTGGCTGAAGCGCAACGGCAAGAAGTACTGGTACACGCTCTGGCCGACGGTCTTCGTCGGCTCAATCACCGTGTGGGCGCTGTTCATCCAGTTCTACATGGGCGCGCGGGATGCGGCCAGTGGCTCGTGGCGCACCGCCGCGGGCGCCGTGAACCCCACCGTGCCGAACGCGGTGGTGTCGCTGGCGCTGCTTGCGCTGGCGGGCGTGTTTGTGGTGGAGGCGTTGAGGACGATCAGGAAGCCGTCCCCTCCGCCAACTTCAGCGCCCACGCCGGTCCCGTAAGCGTCCACTTCCCGATCCTCGCCTTCTGAAACCATCGCCCCCGACGCTTCCCCTCCAGCTTCACCGAATCCCACGGCACGCTGAACGCCCGCGCACCCACCAGACGCCCGAACGCATTGGGCGCGAAGTGCACCGCGCCCTCATCCGCAGACACGGCAAAGCACCACCCGAAGTTCATCAGGTCGATACTGATGCTCTGCAGCCGCCGCCTCACCGCGCCCGCCCGCGGCATTACCGGCGGAAACGCCGCGACAATCTCTGCAAACGTCATCTTCACCCACTGCCGTATCGCCCACACGACCACGACATCCACCGCGAGGAAGATCGTGACGATGAGGATGGTGGATGTGTGGGGCATTTTTCGAGTGATCGCCCGGTTCCTCCCCCGCGGCGGAGGTGGCGGCGCAGCGGCGCGAGTAAGCGGGACTTGGCCTTCCGAGATCCTCCCCCGTCGGGGGAGGTGGCGGCGCAGCCGCCGGAGGGGGCAACTTGTCTTTCCTACTTCTTCTCCTCAGCCTCTGCTGCCGCGGCCTGTGATGCCCCGCCGCGTGCGTCGGGCCGCCCCTTCAACTCCCTCGCCTTCTCCGAGATAACCCACAGCGCCCGCGGCATGTTATCGAGAACGAGCATCGCACCGAGGCGCAGCACATTCAAACCCCGTTCAGCCATCCAAGCATCCCGCGCGGTATCGGTCGCGACACGGTTGCGATGCGCCTCAAAGCCGTCGACCTCGATGACCAGCCGGAGTTCGTGGCAGTAGAAGTCCGCGATGTACGGCCCGAGCACATGCTGCCGGCGGAACTTCAGGCCGTCGAGCTTGTTGCCACGGAGCTCTTTCCAGAGCAGGACCTCCGGCAGCGACATGTTGCCCCGGAGTTCGCGGGCGCGCGTGCGCGAAGTCTCGGACTTCGCATCGGCAGAAGCGTCCGCGCGGTCTGACCATGGCGCATCAAGTTCGCGGAGGGTGGGACGACGGTCCATTGGCGTACTGTGCGGCATTGCATCCGCCTTGTCAAGACTGAGAGTGCAATGGCGTGAAAGGGGCAGAGCGAGAGCAGAAGTAGAGGCGGAAGGAAAGGCAAGTTGCCCCCTCCGGCCGCTTCGCGGCCACCTCCCCCGTCGGGGGAGGAACTCGGAGCGCGATGCACAGAGGCGTTGCGCCTCCCCCGCCTTTCACTTCCCACTTCCCGCTTCGCCCTACGCCGCGCTCTCCATCGCCACCTCTTCCCGCTCGTCAGCGCCCGTCGCCCCGCCCGTCAGCACGCTCCCCGCGCCGCCCTCGATCAGCATCTCCACCTTCGGCGCATCGGGCAGCGGCTTGCCGCGAGAATCCGTCAGCGGCTTGCCATCCAGCGTCTTCACGATCGGGATCGGGTGCGCCTTGGCATGCGCGGCAAGCTGCGACTCAAGCGCCGCACGCTTCTCATCGGTGACATCCGTCCACTTGCCCCGGCCGCGGCACTTGGGGAACGCGCTGCACCCCAGCCACGGCCCCCGAATCCCGTCGCGCAGGTTCATCGGCGAGCCGCACTTGGGGCACGGCAAATCCGTCAGCAGCGCGGGCTGACTCGGCGCCACCACAAACCCCTTCTTGTCGATGTTCAGAATCCCGTCGCACGCATCCGGGTTCACCGGCGCTGCGATTGCTTCCGTCTCGACCTCGGTCCCTCGTCCCTTCTTCCCCTTTCCCTTTTTCTTCGGCTTCGGCTTGCTCTCAAACTTCGAGCACCCCAGGAACGGCCCGAACCGTCCCGTCCGCCGGATCATCGGCGAACCGCACTTCACGCACGCGATGTTCGCGTGCTCCGCCGGCCGCGGCCGCCCCTCCCGATCCACCGGGCACGCATACGTGCACGTCGGATAGTTCCCGCACGACAGGAACCGACCGTTCTTGCCGAAGCGGTACACCATCGCGCTCCCGCACGTCGGACACTTCAGGTCCGCCGGCGCGGCGGTCGTCTCCGCCTTGGCGTGCGTCATCGTCTCGTGCGCCGCATCCAGCGCCTGAACAAACGGCCCGTAAAACCGGTGCAGCATCTCGACCCAGTCGAGGTGCTCCTCCTCCACCTTGTCGAGCTCAAGCTCCATCTCGCGCGTGTACCCCAGATCCATGATCCGCGGGAACGCCTCGATCAGCTTGTCCGTCACCACCTCGCCCAAGTCCGTCGCAAACAGCCTGCGCTCCAGCGACTCGACATACTTGCGGTCCTGGATCGTCCCGATGATGCTCGCATACGTTGACGGACGGCCGATCCCCTCGGCCTCCAGCGCCTTGATGAGCGATGCTTCGCTGAACCGCGCCGGCGGACTGGTGAACTTCTGCGTCGGATCGATCGCAAACGGGTGCAGCGGCTGCTGCTCCTTCAGCGGCGGAAGCGTCGCCGTCTCCGCCGCGGCGGGCACGCCCGTCACGCGATAGAACCCGTCGAACGCCAGCGTGCGGCCGCTTGCGCGGAACACGCACTTCTTCGCCGGGTTCGTCCCGCCGGCGATGAGCACGCTCGTCGAGTCCCACTCCGCCGGCGTCATCTGGCACGCCACAAACCGATCCCAGATGAGCTGGTACAGCCGGAAGTGATCGGGCTTGAGCGCGTTGCGCACGCGGCTGGGCGGATAGTCGAGGCTCGTCGGACGGATCGCCTCGTGCGCCTCCTGCGCCGCCTTGTTGCTCGATGAGAAGAAGTTCGGCTTCTCCGGCAGATACTTGTCGCCGAACGTCTTCTTGATGTACTCCCGCGCCATGTTCAGCGCAGCGCCGGAGATGTGCGTCGAATCCGTACGCATGTACGTGATCAGACCCACAGGCCCCTCGCCCGGGATATCCACACCTTCGTACAGCGCCTGCGCCGCCTGCATCGTCCGCCGCGGCACAAACCCCAGCCGCGTGCTCGCCGACTGCTGCAGCGTGCTGGTGATGAACGGCGCGGTCGGACGCACGCTGCTCCGCTTGGTCTCGATGCTTGTGATCGCGTACTTGGCCGCGGGTGTCACCGACCCCTGGATCGTGCGGACAAACTTCGCCGGGCCGCGGCCGCGCTCATCCTCGCGCGTCTCGACTTTGACATCCACCAGCCCCGCCCACTCGGCGACCTGCCGGGCCCGCTTCATCAGGCCCTCATCGCTCTTGGCGCCCGCGTTCTCCCCGCCGCGGATGTCGAGCTTCTCGCCGCCGACCTCGATCAGTTCGCCCTGGATCGCGCCGTGCTCGCCGAGCCACGCGTTCTGCGACTTGATCGAGTGCGGCTGACCCTTGTCATCGCGCTCGTTCAGGAACGACCGCCACGCCGGGCCGAGCTTCGCGGCCTCCGGCGCGGTGAGCGCAAACTCGCCCAGCACCTGCCAGTATTCCTCGGGGATGAAGTTGCGGATCTCCCGCTCGCGCTCAACCACCAGCCGCACCGCGACGCTCTGAACGCGCCCCGCGCTCAGCCCCCGCGCAACCTTCTTCCACAAGAGCGGCGACACCTGATACCCCACCACGCGGTCGAGGATCCGCCGCGCCTGCTGTGCATACACGCGGTCCATATCGATCGGGTGCGGGTTCTGGAACGCCCGCGTGATCTCTTCCTTCGTGATCGCGCTGAAGATCACGCGCTTGGCGACCTTCGGGTCGATGCCGAGCTCATCCGCAAGGTGCCAGGCAATCGCCTCGCCCTCGCGATCGAGGTCGGTCGCGAACCAGATCTCCCGTGCGCCCTTCGCGGCCTTCTTCAGCTCGCTGATCGTCTTCTGCTTTCCCGACACCACCTCGTACGTCGGGGCAAAGTCATGCTCAAGGTCCACACCCGGGACCGGCGACTTCACGCCCTTGGGGTTCTTCTCCGGCAGGTCGCGCACATGCCCGACGCTCGCCAGCACCACGTAGTCGGACCCGAGGTACTTGTTGATCGTCTTGGCCTTCGATGGCGATTCGACGATGACGAGCTGCTTGCCCTCGGCGGAGCGCATCGGCCCCTGCTCGAACGGCTTGCGTCCGAACTTGCCCTTGCCACCGCCGGATCGACCGCCCCCGGCTTTGCCCCCTCCCGGAATGCCGCGGCCGACACCATCGCCGTTCTCGCTCGCGGCGTCGTCCCCAGCTCGTTTGGATGATTTTCGGATCGTCTTGGCCATAAAGCCCTATGCAGAACGTGTCATAACCCCCAACACCAGACCCCGGATGATCGGCCAACAGGGTGCCCCAGGTTTGCCCGAAGCCGCCCCGCTCGCCCCCATCCTTATAGAGGGGCCTCGGGTAGTACGAGGTCGGAACCGCTTTGGTCAAGGGGGCGGGGTCGAAATCCGGTGCACGAGTACCCCAAAATACCAAACATTATACAATCTTTCCTGCCATCTGGTTCGTGATCCGCCTGAACAGGGGGATCCGACCGCCCTTACGCCCGCCATCCTTCATCCAGCGTCCACTTCCAGCACGCCCGGACCTGCTCGTGCTCGTACGCCGCGCCGCACTCCGGGCATGTGCCGGTCGGAGGCAGAGCCCCGAGCGGGTACCGACACTCCGGGCACAGGCAGTAATCCGCGGCCTCGACCTCGCGGCGGGAAAGGCGCGAAAGGACCTGTTGAGTGACGATGGTGACCACCGCGAGCAGTATGGCCGGGCCGAAAAGCCACAGCAAGGAACTGCTGATGGCGGGAAACGCACTCGCGACAAGCGGCCAGGGGAGGATCGCGATGGCGAAGGCAATACTCAGCCCGGTGACAATCCGCTCGCCGCGGCCCGCAGAGCCGGGGTTGATGCCATCGGGCGGAACATTTCGACCAAACAGAGGCATCAGGGAATTCCGGGAGTTGTCGCGGTGAGGGTGCGGGCGATCTGCGCGACGGCATCCTCCTGCGCGGCGCGCTCTATGTCAATCGTCATCGCCCCCGGCGTCGTCCGCAGTCGCCGCAGCCAGGTCCGCTGGTTCTTGCCGAACCGCCGCGTCTCGATCTTGATCTTCTCGACCGCATCGTCGAGCGAGATCGCGGCCGGGCTTTGCAGGTGCGCGAGGAGCTGCTTGTAGCCCAGAGCCTCCGCGGGCTGCGAGCCGGGGATGAGCGCGCCCGAATCGTGCAGCGCGCGAACCTCATCCAGCAGCCCCCGCTCCATCATCTGCTTCACCCGCGCGTTGATGCGGCGATTGAGCGCATCGGATTCCCAGTCGAGGATGATGAGCTGGAACTCGCTGGACGCTGCTTGGTCCCACTGCTTCTGATGCGAACTGATCGGCGTGCCCGTCAGCCGGAACACCTCCAGCGCACGCACCGTCCGCCGCACATCGTTCGGGTGGATCCGCGCTGCCGCGGCAGGATCAACACGCTCAAGCTCCGCCCGCCGCGCTGCCGGGTCCATCGCCGTCAGCTCCGCCCGCAATGCCTCATCCGGCTCCGGCCCATCAAACAGCCCATCGAGCAGAGCCTTGATGTAGAGATGCGTCCCGCCGACGACGATCGGCAATGCCCCCCTGCCGCGAATCTCCGCGATCTTCTCCCGCGCGAGGCGCAGCCAGTCATCGACACTGAACATCTTCGTGGCATGGGCATCCTGCCCATGCTCCTGTGCATTCTGCACGGGCTGGAAGCCCGTGCCACGCTCGCTGCCACGCGGATCCACCACATCAATCAGATGATGCACCACGCCGCGGCGTTCCTCCACGCTCGGCTTGGCCGTGCCGATGTCCATGCCGCGGTACACCTGGAACGCATCGGCGGTGATGATCTCGGCGCCGCCCCCCCCCGCTGTCCCCCACTCCTCCCGCGCACGCAGCGCAAGCGCGACGGCGAGGTCCGACTTGCCGCCAGCCGTCGGGCCGCAGATGACGGGGGTTAGGTGGGGGACGTTCACAGGATGAGTGTCCCTCGTCTGACGCGATTTCGTATGGATGCCGCAGACTCGATCGGCTTACGGCCGGCGCGCCATTCGCCACGCCGCGCCTCCTTCGGGATTTCGTCACCGATCCCGATCTCGGACACGACGCGGCACCGATCGCAGCGGAACTCGAACGAAGCGATTCCATAGCCCTTCTTCTTGCGGAGCCAGCTACCGCCGCATCCCGGGCAACGCCTCTTCGACTCATTGTCTCCGAAGCAGCAGTACCGGAACAACTCGACATACGTCGGCACGCCCGTGGCTTCTTCGATCCCCGCAGCGAACTCTCGTGCGGTGGTCATGATCTGCCCGCGGCAGTCGGCCATCTCCGCCGCGGCGTCGAACTCCAGCGCCCCTGAGTCCATCCAGACTCGGTACAGCGCATCCATATCGCTGTTCCACCCCGTCAGTCGCTCGCGCGCAAGGTCCGGGAGCGGCAGCGTGCACACCGGGACACACCGCCAGTTCCCGCCATGCCGGACGGGGGTGTTGTCGGTGTATCTCGGTACGGCCAGCACCAGCGATGGCGCACGCTGCCATCGTGCGGTATCGTCGAGGTCGCACCAACTCTTCGTCACGACCCACTTGGCGCGCAACTTTGCCAGCTTGTGCACTTCGGCGAGCGCTTTCCTTGTGTACGAGCACTTCACACCGCTCGATACACAGCCACTCCCGAGAAAGTAAACGGACAGCCGCACAGCCTTGCCGGTCCAGACGGTTGAGCAGTGATCACCGATGCGGCCGTCCATCCACAGGCACCCACCGTACCAATCAAGCTTCCATTGCAAGTCGACGCGTGCTTCAAGCGTCGCCAGCTTGGGTTGGAACTCGATGTGTGCAAGCGGCATGGGGCGACTCCGACGAAGAGAAAGACGTTGACACAGATTACACAGATGAGGCCCTGATGAGCACAGATAAGAGGCATCATCTCCCAGACGCCATCTTCATCTGGGTCCATCTGGGCGCATCTGTGGCTGGATCGATTCTTGATGAGGCAATCAATGGCATCCCTGATAATCCGGTTGCGATTCCCGCCGCGGCATGCGACACTGCCACCAGTGACCGACGCCGCTGCACATCCACCCTTGCCACCCGGAACACGATGCCCACGTTGCCGCTACGAGATCGGCGTTCCGGACGCCGCGGCGTGTCCGGAGTGTGGGTTGGCCGCTCGCGACATGAAGACAGTCCTGCAAGCACGAGTGAACGTTCTCCGCCAATGCGGGTTCCTTGGTTTGGCCAACTTCCTACTACCGCCCGCCGTGCTCGTTCTGGTGTCCTTCGTCTCGTACTTGCTCACCGACAAGGAGCCGCCAGGCTTTGTGATAGTCATCGTTGTTCTGTGGATGCTCGCGTGTCTGTTAACGTTTTTCGCCTCCATCTTCGCCAGCAGGGACGTCCGAGGCGTGTGGTGTCGCACCTACCTGACAATCCTGCCCATCCTGGGCGCGGCCCTTGTCGTCGTTCCGATCAACTGGTCGCTCTACCCGCTCGGCGCTGCAGCATTGTTCTGGGCCGCGCTTGCATGGACACTGGGTGCGGTTGCGGCATCGAACATTCTCGCGTGGAAGACAAGGCGAAGGGAAATGAACCGACTGCTGCTTCCAGCTGGGATCGGAGCGGCCGCCTTCCTCCTCTTCCATATGGTTCTGGCAACCGTCTTCGGAGCAATTGCTCTCATGAGCGTCATCGGAGACCGGATCTTCGTGCTTCCCGGGCAGCAGTGATCCCACCCCTGCTCGGCTCTTGATCAGTCCTCATCTGGCCCATCTGTGTTTCACTCCGCTTCTTCTCTGCTGCCCTCTGCTTGCTCCGCTTGCTCTGTGTTCCTCTTCCCCCCTGCCTCACAACCTCGCCGCGGCCGGCAGCTTGCCCACCAGCGGGCGGCACCACTTGATGAACGCCTCGCTCACATCGCAGTGCCCCGCGATGAACTCCGGCGGCATGTGCCGCGTCTTCGCGGCGACATCGCTCAGCTCGATCGCCTTGAAGCTCGCCTTGTACGTCTTCCCCTTCTCGCGGATGATCGCCACCGAGCCCGATGTATCACCCTTCGCGGCCATTCTCACCGCAAACTTCGCAACGCCGCGAGCTTCCTTCGCGTCGATCGGCGACGGGTCCGGCCAGCACCGCTGCAAGTAGCCGAACGTGTCGGCACGCACACGGATCGACTTCCCGCCGACCTTCACATGCTTGCGCACATGATCCGCCAGCGCATCGCCCAGCGCGCCCACGCCCGAGAGCTGCACGTTGCCGTGCGCATCGCGATCCAGGTTCTGCGCAATCGTCGTGATGATCGCCTTGCCATCGGCCGTCCGGATCCCCTCCGACACCGCCACCTGGCACCGCCCCAGCCGCGCATACACCTTCTCGACATCCTCAAGGAAGCGGTTCGGATCAAACGCGACCTCCGGCAGGTACACCAGGTGCGGGCCGTTGCGGTCGCGGTCCTTGCCCTCGCCCCGCGCCAGCGCTGCCGCGGCCGTCAAAAAGCCCGCGTGCCGCCCCATCACGATGTTGATCTTCACGCCCGGCAGCGATGCGTTATCGAGCGAGTCGGATTCAAACGCCATCGCCTGGAACCGCGCTGACGATGGATACCCCGGCGTGTGATCGCTCAGCACCAGGTCGTTATCAACGGTCTTGGGAATGTGGAAGCACCGCATCTCGTACCCGCTTCCATTGGCAAGCTCATTCACGATGCGGCACGTGTCGCTCGAGTCGTTCCCGCCGATGTAGAAGAAGTACCGCACACTGTGCTTGCGGCACGCCTCGACGATCTTCGCGCAGTACGCCGGATCGGGCTTGTCGCGGCTCGATCCCAGCGCGGCCGACGGCGTCTTCGCGACCGCCTCAAGGTGCTTCACCGGCGTGCGCGTCAGATCGACAAGCTGATCGGCGACAAGACCGTTCACGCCATGCCGCATGCCGATGATCTTCTTGATGCCCTTGAGCTCGCGCAGCGCGAGCACCGCGCCGACAAGCGACTGATTGATGACGGCGGTCGGCCCGCCCGATTGTCCGATGATCGCGTTGCCCTTGGGCAGAGAAGAGGCCATTCGTGCGTGCTCCTGTTCGCGGCGGTGTTTGCGGCCGCGGGGGAGATGGTACGGCCTCTGAGATCCTCCGCCGCCAGGGGGAGGTGGCGCTAAGCGGCTATGCCACCGCTTCGCCCCGCGGCGGAGGATCCGATGCGCGCACCACCTCCACAAGCTGCCTCTGCCCAACTTCCAGCGCGGTGATCGCCCGCGTGTTGGCATCCAGCGCCCGCAGCAGCACCTCCAGCCGCGGCCGCTCATCCAGGATCGCCGCGTGCGCCTCGCGGAGCTGCTGCTCCCGCTCCACCGCCGCGCGCCGCTCGCTCAGCCACATCCAGCCGATCAGCCCGGCCGCGCCGAGTTGTGCAAGTGCGGGAAGAAGCTCGGTAGGCATCCGCGAGTCTCCGTTCTTGTAGACACACCGGGATCGGGGTCCGGGGTCCGGGGTTCGGGTCTCGGCTGAGAGCACCATCGCACGGAACCCGGAACCCGAGACCCGGAACCCGCACTTGTCTCTCACAGGAACTTCACAAACGTTGCGCGGTACGCCAGCGACCACGCCCGGCCGCGATCCGTCCGGCCCGCGCCCGCGCCGCCGGTCGGCTCCAGCGGTTCAAATCGCACGAAGCTCATGTCGCTCCACGTACGGCCGTGGTGGTCGATCAGCGTCGCCATCACCGGTGGGTCGGTGAGCTGCGCCGCGATCGCATCGCGCAGCGTCCACAGGTTCGCCTCGCTGCTGGCCACCAGCCTTCCGACCACCACCACCACAAGCTCCAGCGGCCCCGCCGCGATCGAGCCCGGCACTACCGGGTTGAGCGCGGCGTTGGGCACGACCAGCTCGCCGATCGCGCGATGCCCGAAGCGGTGCGGGCCGGAGTTGAACAAGCCCAGTGAGTTGAAGAAGCTGGCCATGGGAATCTCCAAGGCAGGTACGCAGAGAGCACAGAGGAGCCGCGGAGGGCGCAGAGATTGAGTTGCCACTTACACGCAGTCATTCACGACACGATTGTCGATTCGTCTTCAGGTGGTGCTCGTTCTCGCATCACTTCCTGCTCCCCTCTGTGACCTCTGCGGCTTCTCCGCGAACTCTGCGTACCGTCTTCTTACGCATCCGTCACCACAAAGGGCTCCGCGCTGCCGCTCGCCGACACCGCTACACACTCGATCACCTGCACCGCGCTGGGTCCCTTCGCCGCGCTGCCCGCGGGTTGGGTCAGGTCGTACTTCACACTCATCACCACGCACTGCGCCGCGTGCTTCTTCGCCGCCGCGGCCGTCCCCGCGGGCGAGGCCACGAAGCTCAGCTCACCCATCTGCCCCGGCGCGATCGCCCCGAGATCGCCCCGGTGAACGCGACGGGACACCTTCACGCTCGTCCGCACCTCCGGCACATCGGCGAACACCGGGTGCGGGCCGAAGTCCGACCATTCGATGACCGCCCGCTCCGCAGCGCGATCGATCGCGATCAGCGAGACATCATCCAGGGTGAGCGTGTCGAAGCGAACGCTGGTTGGAGTCAGTATGAGCACAACGCACTCCCGGTGTCAGATCACGGAACGTGTGTACGAATACGTGGTATTGAGAGGGTGATGAGGTGATGAGGTGATTCGGTCACGGACTCCCTCCGACTTTCACTTCATCACCCTCTCACCCCCTCGCCCCCTTGCCCGCTCACTGCGTCACCTCCTCACGAACACCCCCGCGCCCGCGCGCCGCTCCGCATCCGGCACGCCGTCGCCATCCAGGTCCAGCCGCGCCCGCACACACGACCGCTCGTGCGCTGCGCGCAGTCGATACTGCTCCGCCCGCGCGGCCGCGCTCGACCCCGCCCCGCCCACGGCCCCCGCCGCGGCCCAGATCGTCCGCAGCGCGAGCAGCGTCTCGAGCATCCGCAGCTCGCCCGGGTTGGTGATCGCCGTCTCATCCACCTCTCCAAAGGCCCCGGTGCCCGCTTCCGGCAGGCCGAGCATCAGCAGCAGACCCGCGTGCGCTGCGGCGATCTGCGGCGCAAAGGTGAACACCACCGCCGCGGCCGCGCCCGCGTTGGGCGGGTTGATCGGCGGGTCATCCGTCCTGACCCGCAGCAGCGAGACGTTCACCTGCGTCGCGCTGTTCCGCAGCGTGATCTCCAGCGGCTGCGATCCGTGGACGACCACATGCCCCGCGGACACGCCCGCCGCGGCGAAGTCGCCGCCGGTGATGTTCAGCTTGCCGCTGGTGATCGACCCTGTCGCGTTGATGAGCCGCTGGGCCAGGAAGCCGACATCGCGGAACAGGTCGGGCTCGAGTGCGAGAAGATCGCGATCGGTGATGAGCATGTCGATTCGTCCTTGTCAGAGAGTTCCGCAACGCCAAGTCCTGGGTCCTGCTGTCCAGCGTCCTGATCTGCGAGTGCGGCCGCGGGAGCGGCTGCCATCCGATCCGAGCGCCCAAGGACACAGGACCTCAGGACCCAGGACCGCCTTGAACAGGGAACAGAGCCGTCTCCGGCTCCGCTCCCCGAGTCGTGCCCGCGCCGTCGCTCCCCCCCCCCGGTAGAAGCGCGGCGCGGGCTGTGCACGAGCCCGCGCCTTTACAGTGACAGGCCGCGGAGCAAGCCGTGCGCATTCTCGTTCTTCATCTCCAGCGTGTACTCGCCGACGAGCATGCCGCTCTCGGCATCGCCGGTGGAGGCCAGGGGCTTGTAGTGGAAGCTGCGGCCGGCCAGCGGCAGGACGCTCAGCCGCGAGGAGTCCAGCAGCAGCAGGTGATCCGCCGGGACCCATCGCGACATGACGACGCGGCACACGCCAAAGTCGCTTTCATAGACGCCCACGCGCGACTGGAACGCGGTATCGCCCCCGTCGTACAGGCGCGCGTTCACCAGGAACTCGTTGATCTTCCGCTTCTGCGTGCCCGAGACGACGATCGTGTCGATGCGCCCCGCGCTCTGCTCCCAGATCGCCTTCATCGCCGCGTTCAGCAGCGGTTCGGTCAGCCCGTTGCCCCCGCCGCCGCCCGAGGGCATGCCGCCCTGCCCGGGCACGAAGTTGTTCGTCACGACCATCGGGATGATCCCGTTCATCGTCCGGCGGACACTCGCCGAGCCCTGCTGCGTCGCCGTCGGCGCGATGCCGTTGATCGCGACGTTCTCCAGATCGCGCAGGAGTTCGCGGAGGCGCTCCTGCTTCTGGTAGTCGATCTCATCGGCGATGCCGTGCGCCCTCGCGGCCATCATCGAGCCCGAGACCTCGATGCCCGCGGTGAAGATCTGCGTGTAGTTGCGCTTCCGGGTGCGATCGGTGAACCGCACGGCGGGACGGTCATCGCCCTCGATGGCCGCGTTGCCCAGGATGTAGAGCTTCAGGCTGTTGCTCAGCGCCCCGCCCGTCGTTCCGCCATAGCGGCGCACGACCGTGAGCACATTGCCCGCGACCGCCGTCACGAGCATGACCTCGCGCAGGCCCTCGGGACGGACCTGATCGCCGACACGGAAGCGCGAGCCGTTCGCGACCGTGATCGCCGTCGCATCCGTCGGGTTGGGCGAGAACGACACCTGGTTCACGCTGTCGGTGTTGGGCAGGAGCGAATCCACGCTGCTTACCCGTCTGAACACACGGCGATTCACCTGGAGCGTCCGTGGCGTGGAATCCCGCTAGCGTCTTGAGCGTGCTGCCGGGCAGCACCCTTACAACAACCGCTCAACACAGCGACGGGCGTCTTTGTGGATTTGACAACCCGTCGCACTCTGGTTAGGGTTGAGCCCTAACGGAGATTTCCATGCCCAAAGCCGCACCTGTTCTGCCCGGTTCCGCCTCGCTGTTGGCCGGTCCGGCCGCCGATTTCGCCGTTCGGTATCTGGGACTTCCGCTAGAGGCGAAGGCGGAGCGCCTCGCGCCCATTGACTGGGAGGCGGGCCATCCGATTGAGGGCGCGCAGTCGATCGCGGTGCTCTCGTCGCACGGGAACCCCTTTCTCTGGATCTTCGTTGCCGAGAGTCGGCCCCTGCGCGAAGTCGCGGCGGAGATCGAACCACTGCTTAGAGCACAGACAGTCGTCACGACCGCTGTCGTTACGACTGGGGACCCAGATGACACGGTCGTGCTCAGATGGAAACCGGCCCATGAGCATCTGCAGCGGCAAACCGGCATCTCGTCAGTGACATTGCGGCGGCCTGATGCTTCCCTTCAGCCATTCGTACGACCACGCCCCGGGGCTCCCAGGGGACGCGTTCAGGTCGCCTTGGGCGAGCGGGTCGAGCGTCTGCTATTTGAGCTTCATAGTGATCTGCGCGACATTGATGGACTCCATCCAGACGCTGCTCTTGACGAACTGTGCAAGGTGCTCCTGGTGAAGACCTTCGATGAGGCTGCAACCTTGCCGGGCACCGCGCCCCGTCTTCAGCGTTTGGCTTGCCTCAGTGATGACGATTTGGCTGCCACGGCTCGCTCGTTGTACACGGAAGCGGTGTCGTCAAGTCTTGGCGGCCTCTTCGGTGACGTTGGTGCGCTACGGGGCGCTTTCGCCTCCCCCATCATGGCCAGCAACGCGGCACTCTCCAAGGTGCTGACGCAACTCGAGCCGTTTTCATTGTCGGACTCCGACGTTGATATCAAGGCCCGTGCTTTTCAACAGGTTCTCTCGCCTGCGATGCGGGCGGGCATGGGACAGTTCTTCACGCCGCTTCCGGTCATCCGATTCATGGTGAAGGTTGTTCAGCCTACGCGCGATGAACGCGTACTCGATCCCTTCGCCGGATCGGGGCGGTTCCTCGCTGAGACTCGCTCGCTGCTCTCACGCGGAGACACCGGTTCAGGTGTGGCCCACGAGCAGCGTGCTTCGTTCCTCCATGCGATTGAGAAAAGCGATCGGATGATACGCGTTGCTCTGACTGACATGGTGCTACATGGCGGTCTGCACGCGACGTATCACTTCGGGGATTCACTATCGCCATTTGCGAGTTTGTCTGGGTTGGCTCCAGACACCTTTGACGTGGTCCTTACCAACCCGCCGTTCGGCTCGCTTCTGAAGAACGGAGCAATCAGCCGACTGGGCCCATTCACCGTTTGTGCGGGACGCCAGAGTGTCCCGCTCGAAGTGCTCGGGCTCGAGCGGTCCATTCAGTTCCTGCGCCCAGGAGGGCGCATTGGCATCGTCATTCCCGATGGATTACTGGCGAACCCAGGGTCTCAGTACGTTCGAGAATGGCTCGCCCGCGGCGTAGTCACGCGAGCGATCGTGAGTCTGCCGGTGGAGACGTTCTCCCCCTTCGGGGCAAATGTAAAGACGAGTGTCATATTTGCCCGGCGACGGCTACCTGGAGAGCGCCCCCCTGATGACCTCAAGGTGTTCGTAGGCGCGGTGAGCAACGTTGGTTACGACGCGGCAGGCCGAGACACAGGGGACTCTGAACTGGACGCAATGGCTACTGCGTGTGCGCAGTTCTTGAAAGAGGAGGGTTGGTAAATGTGGTGCGATACGATCACACACGGCACTTTGGTCGCCAGCGCTCGATGGAAGGTCGAGTTCTTCGAGCCGGTTGATGAACGGCTTGGAAGTAGTCAGTATCCACAGGTTCCGCTCGGCTCCCTCGTGGTAGAGAGGGGGGAGGCCCTTGATCCCCAGAGTTTTCCCGACCATCGGTTCCACTACCTGAGTTTGGAGAATGTGGAATCGAATACCGGCGACCTGGTCTCATACGACCCGGTTACAGGCACAAATGTGAAGTCACGGTCCAAGGTGTTTCGGGAGCATGATCTACTCTATGGGCGCCTTCGTCCTTACCTGAACAAGGTGTTCGTTTCCGAAGCGCCTGTGCGCACAGGCATTTGCTCCGGCGAGTTCTACGTGCTGACTCCTGATAAACGGAAGGTCGTTCCACGGTTTCTGCGTGAAGTACTGGCTTCCAGACTCGTCTCGTCGAGGACCGCAACCCGCCAGACAGGTTCCGCGCTTCCGCGGCTGCAACTGGAGGACTTGCTAAACGTTGCCGTACCTCTGCCTCCGTTGCACGTCCAGCAGAGGATTGCAGATCTCTCGCAGTCGCTGGCAAACGCCCGTCGCGTGCTGCGTGCTCGGCTCTCAGGGGAGCATCCACGATTTCTCGACGTCTTGGAGTCGGCTCTGGTGGACGGGACAGACATCCCCGACGACGGAGAGATCGCAGCCGCGGTCGAGATCAGTACGATTGACGATCTCGATCTGCCAACTTCGCATCGACCATCAGTGCGGGCGCGGGCGACGCTTTTCGATTACGGCTCGCTCGGTCGAAACAGTTCAACCAGCCTTGCCTGATAGTCGGGGACGGCTGCACGGATGCGATCTGCCAGTTCTGATTTACTGGCACCGTCAGATGCGACATTGACGCTCTGTGCCAGCCGTCGCCACTCCGCGAGTGAGAAGTGGTTCACCTCCTCTGCAGGAAAGTAGCAGTGAATGAACGACACGAATGCGTTGATGTCCGCGTCCTCGGCGCGCAGTCGCCGAAGCGTGGCCCTCGCCGCATCGGAGTCGGTCTTCAGCATCCTTACCATGCCGCCGAAGTTCGCCGCGAAGGACACCTTTGAGGAGACGCGGCAAGCCTCGGGGCCAGTACCCCGTTCTCGCTTGCCATTCGCGTTGAGCGGTTCGCCATGATGCGAGCATGCATCCGCAATACATCCATCGGCGCATCGTGACCGATCCACGAACGTACCACCGCGATTCAGGTGAAGGGCGTCCCGGACTCGGGCTACTGCCCTCGCCGGTGAAAGGCACACGCCGTTAATGACCGGGCGCACCCGATCGCCGTCCGACCGCTCCCAAGACCATACGAGTACCAAGAGCAAATCAAAAGGGCCGAGACTTCCCTCGATCTCGTCAAAATGGGCCTTCGATTCGTCGGCCCCACGCACCATCGACTTGGCTTCAATCCGGAACAACTCGCCATCACGGGTGGCTGCTGCCCACGGGGCATTGCGGCGAACCACGGCGAAGTCGTTGTATTCGTGATCGGCCAGCCAGGCCAACTCGATGGTGTCCCCGAAGCGTTCCCTCAACTGCCGGTTGATGGAGTAGCCCCACAGCGACTCCAGCAACGTTCCCATCCCGCTCCCCATGCGGCCGCCCCGCGTGGCAAGGACCTTTCGCGTGAATCTGTTGATATCCCGGGCTGCCTGATCAGATGCTTGGATGATCGCATTGCGGGCAGCAATCTGTTCGGTGTGCTTGTCGGGCATCGCCTTCCTCGAGGAGAACCACATGGTATGCGAAACTCACGGTACTCATGAACCCGGGACGGGTGCGGTTGGAAGGCGGAGGACTCAGCGGGCAGCCCCTCCACCGTTCATCGCCACCAGATCGAGCATCCTCTGACCCCCAGGAAGGTCCGTGCAGCTGATCCGTGCTCTGGAATAACTCTCGACCGACTGCGAAACTGCCCCGGCGCCGGAAATAAGGGTTTGGGGGGCAGGCCTGTCGCCCGACGCCCCCCGGCAAGGAGACCACCGTGACCCGAATCGGACTGACCTTCGACGAGCACTTCGACCTCCGCGTGAAGCCCCGAACCGGTGCGGACCCCGCGTTCCATGAGGCGGCCCAGGAGGAACGGGACTGGATGTTCCCGATGGCGACCGCCGCGGCCTCGCACCACCTGCGCTCCCGCGGCTACGACTGCCGCCCGGCGATCCTCGACGCGCTGATCCGGCAGGGGGTGGTCACGCCATCGAAGCCGGACGCATGGACGCAGGCCGACGTGGACGCCGCCGCCGATCACCTCGAAGAGGCGGGCATCCTCACGCCGTACGCGGCGATGTGCATGGCCCTGGGGTGCCGGTACGCCGACTTCCTGCGCCCGCTGCGTGAGGCCGCCGAGCGCGAGTCGGCCAAGTACGGGCGACCCGTGCGGCCTGACGACCAACTGTTCACCATGCATCGCGTGCCGCCCCGCGAGAGCACCCCGGCGGTGATCTCCTTCACGCTGTGCGACGACATCCGCGAGAGGCTCGAGCGTGGCGAGGAGGTCTGAATGCCGGACCCCTCACCGATCGAGATCGAACTCACGCCCGACCTGCTCGACTACGCGCGGCAGAAAGGGATCGAGATTGCGAAGGGTTTTCGCAATCCACGGATCGACCCCGAGGACGCTGCACAGCACGCTCTGTTGCACCTGATCGCCAAGCCGCCCAGGTGGGACCCAGCCCGGGGCGCGAGCCCGACGACCCTGATCTACACGATCGTGCAGCGGGCCGTCATCAAGTTCGTCGAGCGAGAGGCTCGCGACGTTCGACAGTTCCGGGCGCTGAACGAGCCTGTGGAATCTTCGCCAGCGGCGGCTGAGGGTGTCCATCCGGATCCTGTTGGAGAGGAGATCGCCAGCAGTCGCACGGTCGGCCTATCGCAGTCGTTCTGGGCCAAGGAAGACGTGTTCGAGTACATCGACAACGAGGACAGCCGTGCACTATGCCAGCTCGTGATGGAGTGCAACGGGAACGTCAGCGAGGCTGCGAGAAGGCTCAACGAGAAGAAAAGCACGATCCGGTACCGGCTGAAGTTGCTCATCCCGAAGCTGCTGGCCAAGGGCTTCAAGGTGGTCTCAGAAGGAGAGTTCCATGAACGGAAACGCGGTCAAGGATGACCTGTTGCTCGCGGCCGCCGGGGTCGAGATCGAGGCCTCGGGCAAGGACGCCCGCCCCAAGATCAGCGTCGTCGCCTACACCGGCCGCATCATGCGCGTGCCGGGCTGGGGCGACATCGCCATCGACCTCGCGGGCCTCGAAGCGGGCGGCCAGGTACCGCTGCTGGCCGACCACGACGCCAGCGTCGGAAGCGTGGTGGGCCACGGGCAGCCCGAGGTCGCCGGCGGACGGCTGGTCGTTTCCGGCGTCGTCAGCGGAGCGGGCGAGCCGGCCCGTCACGTCGTGGAGATGGCCAGGGGCGGCTTCCAGTTCCAGGCCTCGGTCGGCGTCGCGCCCGCCGAGCACGAGCGGGTGAAGCCGAACCAGTCAGTCGAGATCAACGGGCGGTCGCTGTCGTCGCCGGGCGGGTTCACGCTCGTGCGCAAGGGGCGGCTGCGGGAAGTCAGCATCACTCCGCTGGGGGCCGACGCGGAAACGTCGGTGGCCATCGCGGCTTCACGTCAAGGACGGACGAACATGGCGGACATCGCACACGAGGACCAGATCCGCGCCGACGAGCGCGACCGGCTGAAGGAGATCGAACTGACCTGCCGCCCCATCTTCGCAGGTGGTGGCGAGCGGGATTGGGGCATGCACCAGAAGCGAGTGGACGACATGAAGGCCAAGGCCGTCGCGGGCGACATGACTGTCAGCGAGCTCCGCGCCGGTGTTCTTGAAGTGCTCCGGGCGTCGCGCCCCGTGGTCTCCGGCGTGATCACCGGTGGCGGCTCGGGCCACATCCCGCGTGCCCGGGTCATCGAGGCGGCCATCCTCAAGCGGGCGGGCTTCGCTGCGCTCGCGGAGAAGGCCCTCGGCCCGGCGTGCATGGAAGCGGCCGAGGATCTGCGCGTGGCTCACACGCTGGACCTCTGCCGCGCCGCGCTTCAGCACGAGGGGATCGACGCTCCCGCCGACCGCGAGGGCATGGTGCGGGCGTCGCTCACGACGCACACGCTCACCGAGGCGCTGGGTGCCGCCGTCAACAAGGTGCTGCTCGACGGCTATCAGGAGAGCCCGGCGACCTGGCGGTCCTTCGCGGGTGTGCGGAGCGTGCCGGACTTCAAGACGGCCACGGCGATCCGCCCCTCGTTCACCGGCTCGCTCCAGCAGATCCCGCCCGGCGGCGAGTTCAAGCACGGCGGGGCCGACGAGGTGACGACCCAGTACAAGGTGGACACCTACGGCAAGATGTTCTCGATCGACCGTCGCGACCTCATAAACGACGACCTGTCGCTGTTCGACAGCGTCGCCCGCGCCATGGGCCAGGCGGCGATGCGGAAGCTCAGCGATCTGGTGTACGACACGTTGATGTCCAACGCCGGCGCGTTCTTCTCCGCGGGCAATGGCAACTACATCACCGGGGCCGACACGAACCTCAGCACGGATGGCCTGACCAAGGCCATTACCGCCATGCTCACGCAGCGGGACGCGGAGGGCAACGACCTGGACTTGCGGCCGACTCGGCTGGTCGTGCCGCCGGAACTCCAGACGGTCGCCCGCGCCGTGCTCGAGAGCGAGTACATCGCGGCCCAAACGAACCTGCCGACCGGCAACAGCCTCCGCAACGCGGTGGGCCTTGAGGTCGAGCCCCGGCTGAGCAACACCAAGAAGTACGGCACCAAGGCCTCGACGAAGCACTGGTACCTGTTCGCGGCCCCGGCAGCGAGCCCGATCATCGTCGGCTTCCTCAACGGCCAGCAGACGCCGACAGTCGAGTTCTTTGGGCTCGACCAGACGGTGAACAGGTTGGCGGTGTCCTGGCGCGTCTACTTCGACTTCGGCGCGGCCCTGTGCGACCCGCGGGCGGCGGTGCGGAGCAAGGGCGAGGCGTAAACCGGCGGTGCTGGTGCGGCCGGGGGCGGTTGCGGGCTGCCCCCGGCCCTTCTTCGACGACTCCACGGACGGAGCACGCCGCGTCGCGCGGTGGCGCGATTGGTGCGCACGCATGGACGAGCAGCAGGACATCCCGCCGTCCCAGATCCAGATCGGGGACATCGCGTTCGGGATCGAGTTCATCGAGGTCCCCGATGCCGCCGCGCGTTGGAATGACGTGATCGACCACATCGGCGCGTGGTTGCTGGCCGAGTGGGAGCGAGAGCAACAGGAAAGCGAGCCGGAGTGACTGCGCAGCACTGCACAGAGTTCGGCATCGTCGTCGCTGCGGGCCAGCGGTACGCCCGCTGGTACGACGATGGACCGTCGCCAAGCCGCTACGACGGCAGCGATCCGAGCGACGTGGAGCGGGCGTATCGAAGTGCGTTTCTCGAGGCCGCGAGTGAGGTGGCCGGGTGGCCTCAGCCTGATGACCGAGCAGTCGAAGCCGCGTGGCAGGCCAGGTGCGAGGCCTACTCCGTCGCCCGCGTCCTGCTTCCCTCGGCCGACTACTTCGGTGTGTCCGATCCGAAGGAGCGAATCGCGTTCGTCGGCGAGCAGACGGCGTATCGGTTGAAGCACGCCGCCGAAGCGGCACACGCCCGTGGCCGTCATCAAGCGCTGGCCACGTCCGCCGACGCGTGGTCGCGACTCTCCAATCTCGGCATCTCCGATGACCAGATCGTTGGATCGCTGCTTCCCGCCTGGGTCGCGGAGGTGCGGGCCTGGGCGGAACAGCCTGCGAGACCCACCGTCGTCGCCGTGCCGCCCGTGGTCGATGAGACCGAAGCGGCGCTGCGGCTGACTGCGTCGAAGGAGGGCGATCCGCCCATGCCCGACACCGAGCCACCGCCTCCGCAGTTCATCAGTGTGCGCCAGCTCATGGCTGCGTGCCCGGCGCTGCGTCCGCCCGTGATCGATGGCCTGCTCCGCGAGGGCGAGACGATGAACTTGATCGCGTCGCCCAAGACCGGAAAGTCGTGGCTCGTGCTCGACCTGGCCATCGCGGTCGCCACTGGCCGACCTTGGCTTGGCCGCTTCCCGACTGTCGCCGGCGATGTTCTGATCATCGACAACGAGCTGCATGGCGAGACCTCGGCCAACCGCATCCCCAAGGTCGCCAAGGCCCGCGGCCTCGGCACCGACGAGTTCGCCGACAACGTCTTCATCCGCAACCTCCGCGGCGGGCTTCAGGACATCGTCTCGCTCGGAACGTACTTCCGCGCCATCGAGCCCGGGCGCTTCCGCCTCATCGTTCTCGACGCCTTCTACCGCTTCCTGCCAGCGGGCATGGACGAGAACGCCAACGCCGACATGGCGTCGCTCTACAACCACATCGACCGCTACGCCGCCGACCTCGGCTGCGCGTTCGTGCTGATCCACCACAGCAGCAAGGGCAACCAGTCCGGCAAGTCGGTCACCGACGTCGGCGCGGGCGCTGGCAGCCAAAGCCGCGCGACCGATGCGCACCTTGTCCTGCGGCCGCACGAAGAGGCGGACGTGGTCGTACTCGATGCTGCGGTGCGCTCATGGCCGCCGCATGAGTCGGTGTGCCTGCGCTGGGCGTTCCCGGTGTGGGACGTGGCGGACGACCTCGATCCGAAGCGGCTCAAGGTTGAATCGCCTCGCCGAAGACCGCGTGCCGAGCGCCCGCCGCCCGAGGACTGGACGCCGGAGCGCTTCGTCGGCGCGTTCATGTCAGGCAGCCCGGCGCTGCGCGACGAGATTCTGCTGGCGGCCGCCAAGGACCTGTCACACGCCAAGGCGAGCAGCATGCTCAAACTCGCGGAGGCCCGGGGGCTTGTGCAGCGCGTCCAGCCCGGCCCATCTGATCGCGTCCGTTTCGTCGTGGCGCGGAGATCCGAGGGTGGCCTGTGAGGG
>JAEYUO010000136.1 GCA_023432465.1 Planctomycetota bacterium
CTGTTGGGTGGCTTTGGGGGGAAGGGGAGGGCATGCGCGAACGGAGCATAGACCAGCACCGCCGAATCGCCGGATGCGAACCGGAGGTTCACGCCTCCTGCCTGCGCGATCCGATACACCCGCAGATGCCTACAACTTCCGTGATGTCCACACAGGCCGGCTCTTCGTCCGCCGTGGCCGCACCGTCAACGGCGGTGACCGGACGCGGTTCGTCCAGCCCCCGTGCCGGGGCCTGGTGGGATGGCAGTTCGGGCGTGTTTGATGCGGCCGGACGCCACATCTACCTGATCGGCATCGGCGGGTGCGGCATGAGCGGTCTGGCCCGCATGTTCCGCGGCCGCGGAGCATCGGTTTCCGGATCAGATGCCTATTCCTCCCCCTTCACCGAAGCGCTCGGTGCGGAGGGTGTGCCGGTATCGCTCGATCAGTCCGGTGTGTTGCCCGAGTGTTGCGACCTCGTCGTCGCTTCCGCGGCGATCAAACCCGACCATCCGCAGTTGCTTGAAGCCGATCGGCGGGGCATCCCCCACCTGACCTATGCCGAAGCCCTGGGCCGGTGCATGCTCGGCCGGACGGGCGTGTGTGTCGCAGGAACCCACGGCAAGAGCACGACCACGGCGATGCTGGGGTGTGTGATGGCGGCCGCGGGGCTCGATCCCGGGGTCATCGTCGGCGCGAACTGCCCGCAGCTTTCGGCGCTGGGCGGCAGCGGGGGTTTCCGCCTGGGCGCGGACCGGATGCCGGCGGGACTCCTGGCAGGGCAGCCGGGCCTGCTGGTCGTCGAGGCCTGCGAGTTCAACCGCAGCTTCCACAACTACCGGCCGCGGATCGCGGCGATTACGAGCGTCGAGGCGGATCACCTGGATATCTACGGCTCCTTGGATGAGGTCGTGAAGGCGTTCGCCGACTTTGCCAAGCTCCTCCCGGCCAAGGGTACCAACGGCACGCAGGGCGGAGTGCTGCTCATCGCGCACGAGTGCGCGCATCGCACGCGTGTGACCGCCGGCTTGCTCTGCGATGTGCAGACGATCGGCTTCTCGCCCAGCGCGGACTGGAGCGTGCAGTACGACCCGCGTTCGCGTCGGACCGGCCTTGTGCGGAAGGGCGAGGGCCTGGTCGCGGCGTGGGTGACGCAGATGCCCGGCGAGCACAACGCCATGAACGCGGCGACCGCCGCCGCGCTGGCGATGCTCTGCGGGGCTGATCCTGATTCGGTCGGGCGGACCCTCTCGGGCTTCGCCGGGCTGGAGCGGCGCATGCAGTTGCTGGGCGAGCGACACCTGCCCGCGCCGCGGGGCGGAACGGTCCGAGTCTACGACGACTATGGTCACCACCCGACGGAGGTCGCCAGCACGCTCAGAGCTCTGCGGGACTTCGAGCGTCCGGAGGAACGCGGGGGCAGGCTCATCTGCGTCTTCCAGCCGCACCAGCATTCGCGGACACGCTTCCTGCTCGATGAGTTCGCCACGGCCTTCGGTGAGGCGGACATGGTGATTGTCCCGCACATCTACTTTGTGCGGGATTCCGAGATCGAGAAGACACGCGTCTCGGCGGCGGACCTGGTCGACCGGCTCCGCCAGCGCGGCGTGCAGGCGATGCACCTGTACCCGTTCGAGGCGATCGTCGAAGCGCTCGAAGTTGTCTGCAAGCCGGAGGATGTGCTTGTGGTGATGGGCGCGGGCCCGGTGGACACGGTGGCCAAAGGGTTCCTGAGCGGAGGGACCCGCTGAAATGACCGCGCTTGCCGAGACCATCGAGTTTGAACGCAATGCGGAGATCCCGACCTGGTTCGGCGTGGGTGGCCGCGCCGACCGGCTTGCTCGGCCGCGAAGTGTTGAGCAGCTTCGCCGCTGCCTCGAGATCGACCCGAACGCGCGGATCCTGGGCGATGGGGCCAACCTGCTTGTCGATGACGGGGGCGTGCTGGAACTCGTGGTGACGCTGAGCGAGCCCGAGCTGTGCGGCTGGGACTTTGACGTTCCCGGCGAGCCTGGGATCGTCCGCGCGATGGCGGGCGCGAACCTGCCCCGGTTGATTCTCGAGGCGTGTCGGCGCGGGCGGTCTGGGCTCGAAGGGCTCGGCGGGATTCCGGCGACGGTTGGCGGGGCGGCGAGGATGAACGCGGGCGGGACGTTCGGCGAGATCGGCAACGCCGTGCGTGTTGTGCACGCGATTGACCGCGCCGGATGCGAAGTCACGTTCACGCGCGAACAGGCGGGCTTCGGCTACCGCCGGTCGAATCTCGGCGATGTGGTGATCGTGTCGGTCGACCTGGATCTTGGTGAAGACGATCCCAAGAAGCTCCGTGACCGCCTCAAGGAAGTGATGGAGTACAAGAAGCGGTCGCAGCCGATGGCGGAGCGTTCCGCCGGATGCGTGTTCAAGAACCCGACGCTCGCGGCGGACCTGCCGGCGATCGGCGCTGCGGGGCAACGCGTCTCGGCGGGGATGCTCATCGATCGGGCCGGCTGCAAGGGGCTGGGGATCGGCGGGGCGAGCGTCAGCACGCGCCACGCGAACTTCGTTGTCACCAGCGATGACGCGAGCGCGCACGATGTGATCGAACTGATCGACGAGGTCAAGCGGCGCGTGCTGGATACCCACGGTGTGGAACTCGAGCCCGAGGTCGTGATCTGGAGGCGTGAGCAGTGAACGATCAAGCGGCTGCAACTTCGTCACGCCCCTCTGTGCTGGTCCTCGGCGGCGGCCCGGATGCCGAGCGGGACGTGTCGCTGAACTCCGCACGCGCGATCGCCGAGGCGCTCGCCGCGGCGGGGCACGTGGTCGAGCGGAGGACCATCGAACGCACGAGCGCCGATGAACTGGCCCGCATGCCCGGCGAGGTGATTTTCCCCGCGCTGCACGGCGGATGGGGCGAGGGCGGCCCGCTGCAGGACATCCTGGAATCCGACGGCCGTCCGTTCGTCGGCAGCACATCGCTTCCCGCCCGCCGCGCCATGGACAAGATCGCGACGAAGATGTTCGCGATGGAGCTGGGTATCCCGACGCCCGCTTCGCACATCCTCGACTGGCGCGACGGCGTGTGCCCGATGGAACTGCCGGTGGTGATCAAGCCGGTGCACGAGGGCTCGACCATCGGTCTGTACCTCTGCCGCACCCCGGAGGACTGGACCGCCGCCCGCGCGCAGATCGCCGAAGAGGCCGCGCACGGAGAGCTGCGCACCTACATGATCGAGCCGATGATCGGTGTCGGCGCAGATGGCCGCGGCAAGGCGCGAGAGCTTACGGTCGGCTTGCTCGATGGCCGTGCGCTCCCGATCATCGAGATCGTTCCGGCGGAGGGGCTGTACGACTACGAGGCCAAGTACACGCGCGACGACACGACGTATGTCGTGGATCCGGAACTGCCCTCGGGCGTCGCCGATCGCATCAAGGAGCAGACCGCGCGGGTGGCCCGCGCTCTGCGCGTGCGTCACATCGCCCGGGCGGACTTCATGCTCGATGCCTCGGGCACCGCATGGTTCCTGGAGATCAACACGATGCCGGGGTTCACGGATCACTCCCTCGTGCCAAAGGCCGCCCGGAAGCTCGGCCTCGAGATGCCCGAGCTTTGCTCGACGCTCATCCGGCTGGCCCTTCGCGACCACCCGGGCCTGAGGCAGATCGACCCTCTCGCCGGCGCGAGCTCGGCCGCCTGAGCCAGCGCCTCGAACTTCACACGCGACCAAGGACGGTCCACCATGACAGCCAAAGCCAAAGCAGCGAAGACCGATGCACCAGCGCGGCCGGTACGCTTTGCGCGCTTGCGCGCGATGATCGCGGATCGCTCACGCGTCGTGGATGCCATCGGCGCTGCGCTCGGTGGCGCGACCGCGTTGGCGCTCGCCGCGTGCCTCGTCGTCGGATATCGGCCGCTCATGGCGATGGCGACCGAGATGCGAAAATCCACACCGCGGGTGGAGATCGCCTGGCCGCTGATTCCGCTGCCCCCCGGGGCGCCTCCGGGCACTCTTCCGATGACCTGGCTGGATTCCGAGTCGCGGATCGGGCTGGAGCGTCTGGTCTCTCGACAACTCGGCGAGAACCCGCTGGATCCTCGCGCGGTCGCCGGCGCACAGGAGGCTCTCGCCGCGACCGGCTGGTTCGACGACTCGCGGGGCGGCGTGCGCGTCGTCCGTGGCGACGATGGCGTGGTGCGTGTCCATGGCGCGTGGCGTGTGCCTCGCGCGGCGGTCCGTGTGGGCGATACCGACTATCTCGTTGCGGCCAGCGGAGAGCTGCTCCAGCCGATGTACAAGCGCGACGGCTCGGGATTCAAGGTGATCCTGGGTGTCTCGCACGCGCGGCCGGAGCACGGCAAGCCGTGGCTGGGCGGCGATGTGCAGGAGGGCCTGACGCTGCTCGCGTTCCTCTCGGGGATGCCCGGGTATCAGCAGGTGTACGGCGTCGATGTCTCGGAGTTTGTCAACGGCAGCCAACTGGTGATTGTGACGGATCAGGGGAACCGGATCATCTGGGGCGGTTCCTCAAGCGAGACGGAGTTCGCGCCCGGTCAGGCCATGCCCCGCAAGAAGCGCGAGGAACTCGCCAAGCTGTATGCGACCTACGGGCGCATCGATGCGGGCCGCGCGGTGATTGATGTCCGCCCGGAGACCGGCGCGTACATCCACGTCGCGGAGATCGCCCGCACCGACCGTCGGCGGTGACGAAGGCGTCGTACGCTTGGGAATGCACGGGACGGGCGAACCCACACATGATCCGCTCCGCGATGCCGGTTGCGGCGAGAACCCCGCGCCGGGTGGCGAGCCCGCGCCGATGCCGATCCTGATCGAGCTCTCCGACCAAGAGCCGCCTCGCGCGCATGTCCGTACCGATCCGTGGGCACACCGCCGCGGAGAGCCGCGAGTGTTCGCCTTTCTCTGGACGATCTACCTCCTCGTGGCGGTCGGGGGCAGCCTGCTCTGGCTCTCGCGATCGACGGTTGTGTCGACCTCGACATATCGACCCGCCGCCCGGATCATGCTGCTTGTGGTCGCCGCCGGCGCAACGGTTCTCTGGCCGATGGTCCGGCTGAGCCAGGCATCGCCCCGGGGCTCGGGGGTTCGGGCCGCGTTGGCGGATGTGGTTGTCGTGCTCTTTCCGATGCAGATGATCGTGTGGCCGCTTGTCATGCTCGCCCAGTGGCCGCTGGGGATCGTGGGAGCACTTTCGCTTCTCACTGCGCTGTGGGTGCTCCTCATCGGCGGGATCATCGCCATCGGAACATCCGGCCGGGCCGCGGACGAGCCGCACGACCGCGGCCTCGGGGAGCGATCGGGTTGGATGGCCGTGTGCATCCTGCTGGTGGCCGCCGCGCCCACACTCGTGCTTGCACGCAGGGCGGTCTCCGGTCCGGAAGCGGGCGTGCCCGAATGGGTGCCGATGCTCTCGCCGTTTACGGCCGTCCCCGCGCTCACGGGGCAGGGGTTCTCGGGTCCGCAGCATCCGGTCTCCGAGGCGCAATGGCTGGCGATTTCGTCCATCGTTGCTGTGGCGACGCTGGCCTGGCTGGTTGCCCTGATTCGTCAGCGGGCGAACCGGGGCCGCGGTCGGGGCGAAAGTGCTTCTGCCGGGGGTGGTTTGGCGGCGGCTTCGGGCCTAGATTGACCGATACGCGAGCGCTCGTCGTGCCACACGGGATCCGGCGCGGATGTTTGCATGGAGGTTTTGCCGATGGAGATGGTCACGCGCGAAGAGAAAGAAGTGCTGGAGGCGAAGCTCGCCACGTTGATCAACAATCGGTCGGCGATCTCCAAGCGCATCGCCGAGGCCCGCGAGCTGGGTGACCTCAAGGAGAATGGCGACTACCACGCCGCGCGCGAGCAGCAGGGCTTCGAGGAAGCAGAGATCCGCCGACTGGAGCAGCGACTCGCCGCTGTGCAGATCGTTGATGAGACCCAGAAGTCGATGGGCGTGGTCTACGTCGGCGCGATCGTGAAGATCCGCGAAGTCGGCGGCGACGATGACGAGCTGGTCCGCCTGGTGGGCGAGGCCACCGGCTCCACTTCGGTCGACTACTTCGAAGCGACCGTCAACAGCCCTTTCGGCGAGGCGCTCCTCAAGGCTCGCGTCGGCGAGACCGTGAGCGTCCGCGGCCCCCGGGGGCTGAAGCAGTTCGAGATCCTCGAGATCACTTGAGGCCGCGTCCGAACGGACGACCGGCAGGGTCCGAGAACCATCGTGAGCACCGAAGAAACCCTCGGAACTGGCCGAGAGTGAAGCGTTGCTCAACGGCCCCGCTCGTGCCTTCGTCGCCCGCTGACCGCGGCCACCGTGTTCTGCGAGGCAACAGGGCGGCTAGAGTTTCCCGCGGTGGGGCAAAGGAGTTCGGCATGGGCCTGAACCTCGCTCTCGATGAACTGCGTGCAACGGGTTGGTCGGACTTGGATTCGACCGGGTGTTCGTACGATGTGGATGGCCGCGCCTATCCCGGTGTTTCGCGTGTACGGCAGGAGTTCGCCGCGGCGGGTGTGGAGTTCAAGCTCGAGCGGATCGACCAGTATTCCTGCGTCCGGGCGTCTTGGGGCGGGACAGCGGGCGGGGCCGATGCCGGTGCGGTCGTCGGGTACACCGAGGCCGAGGCAGCGGTGTACGCCTTGGCCCACCTGCGGCGGATGCTGGCCACGGTTTGAGCCCCCCAAGCGCGGCGGACATTCCGAGCGAAAGGTCACTCGGACACGCCCCGAACCGGCCTCCGGCGCGACCGCGGGGCCAGTTCTTGACCATTCCCCCGCTTCGGGCTTTCCAACCCACCCTGCCGCGGCCTAAACTCCCGCCCTGACAACCGGCCCCATCGTCTAGCCTGGTCTAGGACGCCAGGTTCTCATCCTGGAAACTGGGGTTCGAATCCCCATGGGGTCATTAGGAACGCCCTGCGAACATTCGCGGGGCGTTGCTTTTTGGCAGATTCGCAGCCCACGCGGCCGTGCAGCCTCAACAGGGGGCACGGTGGGGGCCAAGTTCGCCACGCTGGGTTGTTCGAGTTCCTCGCCGAGGTATGCTGAGGAAACGGCCCAACCCTCCAAGGAGGCGGGACCTACGCCGTAGCCATACGGAGGTTCGCCATGTCCTATCGAACGATCCTGCGCGCAATGACCGGCCTTGGCGCCATCATCGCGACGCTCGGTTCGGCATCGGTGTCGCTCGGCCAGCTCTGCAACTGCACCTGCGATGCCACGATTCCCGCGTGCTACGGCATCGCCCGGATCTTTATGAACGAATCCGGCGGCGCACCGGCGAACCCCAACCCGTATCTGTCGGCCGGCATTGGGACCATCCCGCCGACCAGCGCCGAGGTCCGCCACGCCAACCGGCTCTTCATCACCCCGGGGACAACGATCACCCACCTGTGCGTCTCGCTCCGCAATCCTTCCAGCCCGTCGCACATCACCTGCGCGGGCGGTGATCAGGCGTTTATCTTCATCGCCACGCACGATGCGACCAGCGGACTGCCCGGCGGCATCATCGGTTCCACGATCACCAACTTCATCGTCGCGCCGTGTCAGGGCACGGCCGTCAATCACCAGCTCATCGCCTTCAACACGCCGCAGCACTTCCCACTGGGCGCGGACCTTTGGTTCGGCGTCGGCTATCCAACTGCCGATGTCAACATCGGCCACCAGGGCAGCAGGCCGCGGACCGGTGGCAACTCCGCCGTGTGGATCGGCGGCACGCTCAGCCAGTGGTACGACTACGAAGACCCGCAGCTCGGCTCGTTCAACGGCAAGGCCCCCATCATCCGCGCCCTGGAAGTCGTCCGCGGCGGCGGACGCCTCGATGTCTTCCCCTCGGTCGGCCTGGTCACCGATGAGAACGGCCTCACCGCGCAGTTTGATGTCCACCTCGCCCCCGCCCCGCCCCTTTCCAATGTCACCGTCACGCTGATGTCGAGCAATCCGGCCGAGGGCCAGCCCCTCACCGCGATGCTCACCTTCACCCCCGCGGATTACAACATCGCTCAGACGGTGACGGTGCTCGGGCAGGACGACCCGATTATCGATGGCCCCCAGTCCTATGAGATCAACCTGATCGCCAGCAGCCTGGATCCCTGCTACGACCAGGCACGCGAGCGGGTGAGCCTGACCAACTACGACAACGATGCGCCGTGTCAGTTGCGATGGACCAACATCTCCGCGCCCGCGGGCTCGCCCCCCGACCGCGAGGGCCACGCCATGGCCTTCGATCCCCTCCGCAATCGCGTCGTCATGTTCGGTGGTCGCGATACGCTCGGCCTTCCTCTCGCCGACACCTGGGAGTTTGATGTCGCCAACAGCGCGTGGGTCCAGATCCTGCCGCCGCCCGGCCCTGCCCCGCGCTGGCGCCACGCGATGGCCTTCGATCCCCAACTGGGCATGGTCGTTCTCACGGGCGGAGATGACACCCTGTCGAACGTATTCCCGGAGTCGTGGGGCTGGAACGGCGCCGTCTGGGTGCCGCTCGCTCCATGGCCCGGCCTCCCGACCTACCACCACGCCATGTGCTTCAACCAACCCATGGGCAACATCGTCATGTTCGGCGGCGAGGGACCGGGTGGGGTTCCTCTGCCGGACGTCTGGGAGAGCGTCCCCGGCCCCGTCGGCGGCTGGGCACCCGGATTCCCGATGGTCGGCCCGGGCGGCCCGGATCCTCGCGGCGCGCTCGCCGCGGCGACATCGCCCGCGGGCCCGGTCGTGTTCGGTGGTCTGCACCTGCTCCCCGGCATCACCTACGGCGACACATGGCTCTACATCCCCGGCGGATGGCAGCAGGTCACCCCGCCAACCTCTCCCGGCCCGCGCCATCAGCACTCGATGGCTTCGTTCTCTGCGCGTCCCGGCTCCGTGGTCCTCTTCGGAGGGCAAGACTCCGTCGGGAACTTCCTGAACGAAACCTGGCTGTTCGATTCAGCCCTGCTGGACTGGAACCCGCAGGTGATCGCCGGTCCCTCGGCACGCATGCTCACCGCCATGGCGGAGATCGAATCGCAGGGCCGCGTGCTCCTGTTCGGCGGGCGTATCGCGGGCAATGTCACGGGGGACACCTGGCTGCTGGAAGACCTCTCGCAGACCACCGTCTCCGGCCCGTCCGATGGCACGGTCGTGTCGGGCAACGTGTTCTCCATGGCCATCAGCTACGTCGGCTCCGGGCCGTTCATGTTCCAGTGGTTCCACAACTCCCTGCCCCTGACCGACGGCCCGACGGTCTCCGGTTCACAAACCGACACCCTGACGATCGGGCCCGCGACCATCGCGCACGAGGGCAACTACTGGTGCGAAGTGACCGATGCCTGCGGGAATGTGACGGTCGGGACCATCGCCTTCCTCGATGTCCTCTGCCGCGCCGACTTCAACGGCGACGGCGTTGTCAACGTGCCCGACATCTTCGCCTTCCTCGCGGCGTGGTTCGCTCAGCAGCACCCCGATGCGGACTTCAATCAGGACGGCGTCATCAACGTGCCGGACATCTTCGCCTTCCTCGCGGCGTGGTTCGCAGGGTGCTGAGTTCCGGGGCCTTGTGATCGAACCAGACACCATCCGCGGCCCTGGGCATCGACGCCCGGGGCCGCGTTGTTTTCGTGTGAACGCGGATGCGGTGGTCACGCCACGTTTCGCGAGCGAATCAGCGCAGCACGATGTAGAGCGCGTGCAGCAGGCCCGGGAGCCAGAACAGCAGGCAGAGCACGATGTTCAGGATCAGGTGCAGGCCGATCCCTTCCTTCAGGCCCACAGCCAGGGGCGGGATGAGGATCGCGATGATGACCAGCAGCAGTTTTTGTTCGTTGAGGTCGGCCATGGCATGGCTCCATGTGAGGAGAGGGAAGTATGTGGATTACGGGGTGCCATTCAACGCGAGAATACCTGAAAGTGCTGCCCGCATGCGCCCGAGGTCCGACACAGCACTGTCGTGCAATCGAGCGGGATCGACGGCCATGTACACGTGCACCATGAAGTTCCGAAAGTGCCGCGCCTCCGTCCACGGAACGTTCGGGTACCGGTCGCGGAAGCTCTCGGGGAGTTGGAGAACAGCCTGCCCGATTCTCACAAAGGCATAGCAGACGGCGAACACCGTGCGTTCATCACGTACAAAGTCGTCCTTGGACATGTCGCCGATGAACGACTGGATCCGGTCGATGTCTTCGATCATCAGTCGGATGAGCTCTCGCCACGGCACGGCTTTGGGATCATGCGACATGCCGACGCTCCCCCTCGATTCGCCGCCGGAACTCCGGCCGCAACCGCGGGCCGTCCTCGACGACATCAACCCTGCGGCCCAGGATTGACTCCAGCTCATTCAGCAGCGCGCCGAGCGTAAGAAGCGTCACCGTCGAGTCGGGCTCGAACGCCACCAGAATGTCCACATCGCTCTCGGGCTGATTGTCGCCCCGGGCGAATGAACCAAAGAGTGAGAGCTTGGTGATGTGGAACTTCCGACGAAGTTCGGGCATCGCCGCCCGCAGCGTCTGGATGACCGAGTCGCGATCCATGCGGCCATTGTAACGTCCGGCGGGTCGCGATGGTGGGGCCGGAGTGCATTATGAGGGGCGAGCTCACCCCACCGCCGCACACACCTTCTGCGCCGCATCGGTCAGGTCTGTCGCCGGCTGCATCGTCGGGATGTCTTTGCGGGCCGCGTCGAGCAGCTTGCGCCCGGCATCGACGTTGGTGCCCTCCAGCCGGACGACCAGCGGCACCTTGAAGCCGACTTCCTTCGCGGCGTTCACGATGCCCTGCGCGATCACATCGCACCGCATGATGCCGCCGAAGATGTTGACCAGCACGCCCTTGACCGCGGCGTCCGACAGAATGATCTTGAACGCCTCGGTCACGGCCTGCTCGCTCGCCGAGCCGCCGACATCGAGGAAGTTCGCGGGCGTGCCCCCGTGGAGCTTGATGATGTCCATGGTCGCCATGGCCAGGCCCGCGCCGTTGACCAGGCACCCGATGTTGCCGTCGAGCGCGATGTAGCTCAGGCCCGCAGCGGTCGCCCGGACCTCCGCCGGGTTCTCCTCCGTCGGGTCGGCGTAGGACTGCAAGTCCGGGTGGCGGAACAGCCCGTTGTCATCAAAGTTGAACTTGGCATCGATCGCCAGCAGTTGGTTGTCCTTGGTCAGCACCAGCGGGTTGATCTCCGCGATCGTGCAGTCCTTCTCGACGAAGACCTTCGCGAGCTTCTGCATGATGTCCGCGGCCTGATTCGCCAGCTTGCCGCTGAACCCGAGCGAGTACGCGATCTTGCGTGCGGCAAACCCTTGCAGGCCGAGCGTCGGGTGCAGGAACTGCTTGATGATCGCCTCGGGGCGATCGTGCGCGACCTGCTCGATCTCGACGCCGCCTTCCATCGAGGCGATGAGGACGTTCCGACGCGTCGCGCGGTCGGTCGTGACGGCGAGGTAGTACTCCTTGGCGATGTCCACGCCCGCGGCCATCAGCAGTTTCTTGACCTCGAGTCCCTCCGGCCCGGTCTGCACGCTGACCATCTTGTTGGTCAGCATGAACTTCGCCGCGGCCTCGGCCTCGGCGGCGGTCTTGACCAGCTTGACGAACCCCGCCTTGCCGCGGCCGCCGGCGTGGACCTGTCCCTTCACGACCGCGAGCGCGGAATCCGCGGTCATTCCCGCCGCGCGTGTGACCTTGTTGAAGGCCTCTTCCGCCATGAGCGGCGACTCGATCACCATGGATGAGGGAACGGGGATGCCGGCGTTGCCGAGGATCTCGCGGGCCTGGTATTCGTGGATCTTCATGGAGGGGGATGTCTCGTCTCAGGAGGTGTGGGTAAGGGCCATGATACCGCGTTGCGGGCGAGACCTGATCAGGTGCACAGCTTCTGCTGTGCTTCGCGATAACGCGACAGCGTCCCCTCGACCACCCGCAGGGGCAGCTCCGGCCCGGGAGGGGTCTTGTTCCAGGATCCCGAGGCCACGAGTTCCTCGAGATACTCCCGCATGAACTGCTTGTCGAAGCTCGGCTGAGCCCGGCCCGGTTGATAGCGATCCGCAGGCCAGAAGCGTGAAGAATCCGGGGTCAGGGCCTCGTCGATCAGGATGGGCTGCTCCCACGCGCGGCCAAGCCGCGATTCGGCATCGGCCGGCAACCCGAACTCAAACTTCGTGTCCGCGATGATGATCCCCCGTTCCAGCGCGTGCTTCGCCGCGGCGTTGTAGATCGATAGCGAAAGATCGCGTAGGACGCCCATTGTTTCGAGCCCGACCTCTTCCGCGGCCCGCTCGAACGAGATGTTCTCATCGTGGCCTTCCGCTGCCTTGGTCGCCGGGGTGAAGATCGGCTCGGGCAGTTTGTCGCACTGCCGCAGCCCCTTGGGCAGCTTCACGCCGCACACCTCGCCGGTCTGCTGATACTCCTTCCAGCCCGAGCCCTCGAGGTAGCCGCGAACGACGCACTCGACCGGGATCACGCGGCACTCGCGGCAGATCGTGATCCGCCCCGTCAGCCACTGGCGGGTACGGGCATCCGCCGCATCCGGCGGGAGGTCGCGCACATCGGTCGAGACCACATGCGTCTCGCATATGCGGTTCCGCTTGATGAACTCAAACCACCACGTGGCGATCTGGGTGAGCAGCACGCCCTTGCCCGGGATGGGCGTCGGCATGATGACGTCAAAGGCGGAGATCCGGTCCGAGGCGATCATCAGCAGCCGACCCTCGCCGGTTGCCGCATCGGGCGGCAGGCGATAGACATCGCGCACCTTCCCCCGACGGACCAGCGGCAGGTTGGGCGAGGGCGTGATGGAAGCCGGAACGGGAGCGACTGGCGAGGAATGTGGGGGATGGGCTGGCATGGGCTTGATCGGCGGGTGCGTGGTCGGTGAAGTGGGCAAGGGCGCGAACGGTGAAGACCGCGACTGCGAGGGGGTGACGGTGCGGACCCGGGCGGCTGGTCCTTGATCGATCGTACGGGTGTGCCTTGCCCGGAATCCGGCTATCCTGCCCGTCCCGGGATCCGAATCACGGCCCCCGGAGCAAGGGGTCCAGGATCGGATGCTGAGCTTCGCAGTCCTTGAACAAAGCGCTCCCGGCTATGTCGGCACCGGCAGCTCCGGCTGGCCCTTGCGGCACGCGCACCTGTTTGGGCCGGATGATGTCCCTCTGCAGGCGGACATTCGCTGCTCCGGCGGGATTATCCGCTGCGAGAAGCGGGGCACCGAGTCCGCGGGGATCAGCCTGCAGTACCCGCTCGATCTTCCCGACCTGGGCGGCCTGACCAGCGCGGTGGGGGCGACTGGCACACACGACAGCGGGGCCGGCAGCGGGGGGGTCATCACGCTCCAGACCTGCCTGCTCCCGGAGCGCGAGCAGCCCTACCTCCTGAGCCTGGAACTCGCGCGTCACCGCCTGATGCTGGTGCTCAACAAGCTCGAAGACTGGGCTCTGTTTGACCTCCCGGCGGATGACAGCCGGATGCAGCTCTTCGAGCGTGCCCGGCAGGCCTTCACCGAGGCGCTCGTCGCCCACGCGACAGACGCCAAGCAGAACGGCAGCGAGAACCCGTACTCCGTCGAGACGGATCGGCTGGCGCGGCGGGCGCTCTCACTCGCGGTCGAGGCCAGCGAGGCCATCACGCTGCATCAGGCCCGTGCCCAGTTCGCCAGACGGATGAGCGGCGAACTCGCCGCCGCCGCGGCGAAGATCGGCACTCCGGCGAACGCGCTGACGGATCATGAGGCCGCCGAGAGCCGCAACGCGCTCATCGGCAGCGTCGGCGTCATCCTCCCGACCGCGCCGCAGGTCGGCGCGGTGGTCAGCCCTGAGAACTTCACCCCGCAGCTTTGCAAGGCCGCCTCGCTGTCGTGCGACTTCATCACCATCCCGATGCGGTGGGTGGATATGGAGCCCACCGAGGGCAAGTACCTGTTTGCCAAGAGTGACAAGTGGATCGAGTGGGCCGTGCGCACCGCCAAGGTGCCGCTCGTCGGCGGACCGATCGTCGATTTCCGTCGCGGCAGCGTTCCGGAGTGGCTCTACATCTGGGAGCACGACTACGAGACACTGCGCGAGCTGGTGTACGAGCACGTCAAGAACATCGTGACGCGCTACCGCCGCACGATCGGAACCTGGACCGTGTGCTCGGGCCTCCACGTCAACTCAAACTTCACGTTCTCGCTGGAGCAGGTCATGGACCTGACCCGGCTGATGGTCATGGTTGTGCGAAAGCTCCAGCCCAGCGCGAAGATCCAGGTGCAGATCGACCAGCCCTGGGGCGAGTACTACGCCTACAGCCCGCGCGCTGTGCCCCCGATGATGTACGCGGAGATGATCGGCCAGGCGGGGATCAACCCGGACCTGTTCTCTCTACGCGTCGAGATGGGCCAGCCCGAACCGGGCCGCAGCACTCGCGACCTCATGGCCTTCTCCGCGTTGCTCGACCGCTACGCCGCACTCGACAAGCCGCTCAGCGTCGGCGCGGTCAGCGTGCCCGCCGCGCCCGCCCCCGGCACCGATCCGGAGGTCGGCTCGCAGATGGAGCCGGGCTACTGGCGCAGGCCCTGGAGCCCCGAGGCGCAGGCCGCGTGGATGACCAGCATCATGGGCATCGCCGTCAGCAAGCCGTACGTCCACAGCGTCTGCTGGGACGAACTGCACGAACCGCCCCCGCGTCCCGGCGTGAACGACCTCGAAAGCCAGAACCACGCGCTGCTGGACCGTGCAGGCGTGCCGCGGCCCGCCTTCTGGAGGCTCGGCGAGATCCGGCAGGCCATTCGCGCCAAGCAGTCGCCCCTTTCCCTGGGTGAGTCTCCCAAGGCAGGCTCTCTCGATTGATGCGTGGGGCGATCGACGCGGGATCAGCAGCCCGCCCGATGACCTCGGTACGCTCGACGGCTTTCACGCCACGGCTGCTCATGATGGCAAACACCCAACCAGACTGGACCACCGGCCCCGCGAAGCTCGTCGCGGTCGTCTGTCTCGGCGGGGCGTGCATGGTCGGACTGGCCTGGTCGATCGCCACGCGCGAGCCCGGCGCGGCGCGGGCAGGCGTGCCGCTCGCCGCGATGCAGGCTCCGCCCGTGGGCGATGCGGGCGGGGCCGCCCCGGCAGGTGACGCCGTGCCGCGAGTGTCGATCGCCCGACGCATCAACATCAACACGGCCTCAGCCGCCGAACTCGAGCTGCTGCCCGGCGTTGGGCCGGCCATCGCCCAGCGCATCGTCGAGTTCCGTGACGATCGCGGCCCGTTCCGCAGTCTCAACGACCTGGACCGCGTGAGCGGGATCGGCCCGCGGCTCATCGAGCGTCTGCGCGACAAGGTCACGCTCGAGTGATTTGGGTGGGGGTCGCTCGGCAGGCGCCGACAGCGACGTGCCGCCGCTAAGATTCGCCGTCATACCTGTGTTCTGCCCGCCGCGACCGGGGTGTTTTCCGGTTCGCCGGCCCGCTCCTGCGCGCTGTGCCCGAAACCGTACCGATGGACCTCCTCGCCCATCTCTCCGCCGACCCCGCCGTGCAGCATCTGTGCGCCCAGCTTGCACTGGGGCGCAGGGTCATCGCCCGCGGGTCGCAGGGATCGAGCACGGCCTTCGTCGCCGCGGCAATCGCCCGGACGCTGGCGCGGCCTGTCCTGCTGGTCGCGGCCCACCTCGATGAGGCCGATGAAACGCTCGATGAGTTGCTGGACGCGGGGGTTTCCGCGGCGAGATTCCCCGCGCTGGAAGTGCTCCCCGGCGAGTCGCAGGCAAGCCTCGACCTGTTCGCCGAGCGGCTCGCGATGCTGCGCGTGCTGCCGGATGAGCCGCCGCAGGTGCTCATCGCGCCGATCCAGGCGCTCATGCAGCCCGTCCCCATACCGGCATCGCTCTCGACACTCTCGACGACCATCCGCCGCGGCCAGCGCATCGAGCTCACCAGGCTCACCAAGTGGCTCGTCGATGCCGGCTACTCGCGGCAGGATGCGATCGACGAACCCGGTGACTTTGCGGTTCGCGGCGGGATCATCGACATCTTCCTGCCCGCGGGGATCGGTCCGACTGTGCGGAGCGCAAAGGGCGCAAGCAGTGGGGGGGCAGGGGGCGGCGGTGGTGGGGGGGTGCCCGTGCGGCTGGACTTCTTCGGCGATGAGCTGGAGAAACTCAACGAGATCGATATCGACACGATGGCCTCGGATCGCGCGATCGACGAGGTGGAGATCGTCTGCGCGAGTCTGGAGAAGGTCCTCGCCGATGCCGATGGCGCAAGCAAGGACCGCATCAGTGTCATCGACTACATGAAGGGCGGTGCAGGCGGCTTCGTGTGCGTCCTCCACGAGACGATGGAACTCGTGGAACAGGCACGCGGTTACTACGAGCGCGTGTCCGATGGCGGCAAGGGCATCTTCGCGCCGCCCGCGGTGCTCAGCGCGCTTCAGAAGCGATTCCCCTCCCTGGCGGAGGTCAATCAGTTCTCCGGCGGTCGCGGCGGCGGGACGGGCACCGATGCCGAGGTCGAGCTCCCGGTGCGGGCGCTGGGCGAACTCCCCAAGGACACCGCCGATGGCATCAGACACCTTGCCGCCGAATTCGTGCACACGCGTGTCGCAATCTTCTGCCAGAACGATGGCGAACTCTCGCGACTGCGCGAACTGATCGCCGAGCACGCCCCATCCGCGGCATCTCGGCTGGATTCCTCGCGAGCGTTTGTCAGCCGCGGCTTTGTGTGGGGCGAGGCGGATGTTCTCTCATCGACTTCCTCTCGATCCCTTGATCCCGTAGCCACTTCCTGCATTCTTGTGGTTCCCTACCACGAGCTGATTCATCGGTTCGAGTCCCGCCGCCGCGGCCCCGGAGGCCTGGGCGGACCCGCGGCCCGCCTGCGTGCCGGGCGGGCGATGGACACGTTCCTCGACTTTGCGCCGGGCGACTACGTCGTCCACCGCGATCATGGCATCGCGCTCTTCCGCGGCCTCATGCAGATGAAGCCTCGCGAAGTCAAGGCGAACGCGCCGATCGTGCTGCCCGGCGAGAAGGCCAAGAAAGGGAAGAAACGCGATGGCCGCGGACTGGCGGAGGCGGATCCGTTCGAGGGCATGGAGGAGTACCTCACACTGGAGTTCGATGGCGGCTCGAAGCTGCATGTGCCGTGCACGAAAATCGACCAGGTGCAGAAGTACATCGGCGGGTTCCGCGGCAAGCCGCAGCTCTCGACGATCGGCGGGACGCGCTGGAAGAATCAGAAAGAACGCGTGTCCGAATCCGTGCGGGACCTCGCCGCCGAAATGCTCCGCGTGCGGGCAGCGCGCGAGTCATTGCCCGGCGTCCGCTACCCCGCGGATACGACGTGGCAGAAGGAGTTTGAGGAGGAGTTTCCGTACGACGAAACCGAGGACCAGCTCGCCTCGCTGGCGGAGATCAAGAAGGACATGCAGCGCGAGCGGCCGATGGACCGGCTCCTCTGCGGCGATGTCGGCTACGGCAAAACCGAGCTGGCCATCCGCGCGGCGTTCAAGGCCGTCGAGTTCGGCAAGCAGGTCGCCGTGCTCGTGCCGACGACCGTGCTGGCCGAGCAGCACGAGCGGACCTTCAAGTCGCGCTTCGCCGACTACCCCTTCCGCGTCGAGAGCATCTCCCGCTTCAAGACCACGCAGGAGGTAAACAAGGTCCTCGCCGATCTCCGCAAGGGCCAGGTCGATGTCGTCATCGGCACGCACCGGCTGCTGAGCAAGGATGTCAAGTTCGCGGACCTGGGACTGGTGGTGATCGACGAAGAGCAGCGCTTCGGCGTGGAGCATAAAGAGCGGCTGCTCTCGCTGCGAATGACCGTCGATGTGCTCACACTCAGCGCAACGCCCATCCCGCGCACGCTGCACCTCTCGATGCTCGGCCTGCGCGACATCTCCTCCCTCGCCACGCCCCCGATGGACCGCCGCGCCGTCGTCACCGAGGTCATCCCCTACAACGAACGCCGCATCCAGCAGGCAATCGCCCGCGAGCTTGCCCGCAACGGCCAGGTCTTCTTCGTGCACAACCGCGTCTACGACATCACCAGCGTTGCGGATGATGTTCAGAAGCTCGCGCCCGATGCCGAGATCGTCATCGGCCACGGCCAGATGCCCGATGGCGAGCTTGAGGAGGTCATGCTCAAGTTCATGCGCCGCGATGCGGATGTGCTGGTGAGCACAACGATCATCGAGTCGGGCATCGACATCCCGACGGCGAACACCATGATCATCGACGGGGCGGACCGCTTCGGTCTGGCCGATCTGCACCAGCTCCGCGGACGCGTCGGCCGCGGCAAGCACCGCGGGTACTGCTACCTGCTCCTCCCCGCCGACCGGCCGATCCCCGAGAAGTCGCTCAAGCGGCTCAAGGCGATCGAGGAGTTCAGCATGCTCGGCGCGGGCTTCAAGATCGCGATGCGCGACCTGGAGATCCGCGGCGCGGGCAACATCCTCGGCCCCGAGCAATCCGGCCACATCGCCGCGGTCGGCTACGAGATGTACTGCCAGCTCCTCGACCGCGAGGTCAAGACGCTCCGCAACGAGCCGACGCATGTGGCCAGCGAGACGAGCGTTGAGATCGGCATCAGCGGGATGCTGCCCAAGCCGTACATCCTGTCCGACCAGCGGCGCATGGAGGCGTACCGCCGCATCGCCATCGCCGCGACCCCGGAGGAACTCGCCCGCGTCGATCAGGAGCTCAAGGACGCCTACGGCGAGCCGCCCGCGGCCGCACGTCGCCTCCTCGATCTCGCTGAACTCCGCGTTCGCGCCAGCGTGCTCCGGATCCGCTCGCTCTCACTCCGCGGCCAGGACGTCCTGATGCGTGCCAAGCCCAACGACGCTCTGGCCGTCGCCGCGAAGCTGCGGGGCGAGGCATCAACGCCCACCGCCGTCGCCCTCAGTGTCACGGTGCTCCCGCCCAAGAGCGGCGAAGAGAGCTGCGAGATCTATCTGCGGCCGCCCGCGGCGTACTTGGAGCCGGGCACGTTGCTGGCGGTCCTGCGGAAGCGGCTGGCGGCGTGAGCCATCGGCCCTGTTTCGCGTGAGGTGTGCGATGTGGAAGTACAAAGCAAAGTCGGCGAACGGCGACGAGTTTGAAATCACCTGCTTGGATCAGGGACGATACCTGTGCCCGATTTGCGCCGGCTCGATGCGGGGAGAGCCGCCATGGCATTGTGGAGGCTTCGATGAACTTGGTAACTTCTACAGGACTCGGGATCATCTCCCGGAACCACAGCCCTCCTACACCATATGTGATTCATGCCATGTGGAATATGGCGTCCATGACTGTGTGTGGGATTACCCGGGTCGATCGCAAATGGAGATATGGAAGCAGCTTCGTGACCGGTGGATACGTCGCCCGGAAGTTCAAGACGATGCTGCTCGCCGGGCGAGAGAGATGTTCGGTGAGTGATGCGCTGCCCGAGGTCATGAGCCCGAACTCGCCGGGGTGAACCACGAACCCGCTTCCCCTCTGTTGTCCTCCGCTTGCTCCGCTCCCTCTGTGTTCCTCTTCAACTACGCCGGCCGCACCCCGCTTGAAAGCTGCCGCACCCTCTCCACTTGCTGCTTCTTGACCGTGTCCAAGACCAGCCTAGGGATCCGCCACTGCGCCTGATCCTGCGTCACATTCGAGCAGTGCTCGACGAGGCACTGGTAGAGCATCTTGAACGCATCGCGCGGCTGGTGCATCTGGTCCAGCGCATCGACGATGTCCTGCCGCGTCACATCTTCGGCGAAGAGGTCGAGCAGCGTGATGGGTGTCGCAGCCGCGCGTGCACCATCATCCGTGCCTGCTGGAGGCTGCATCAGGCACGCCTGGAGCCGAGCGTTGCACAGGTCGTAGAGCATCGCCCCCGTCCAGCTCAGCCGCTCGATCAGGTTCTGCTTGTCGAGCCGCGCTTCCTGGAAAAACGCCGCGGACTCGCGGAACAGCGCGTGCCGCAGCTCCATCGGCAGCAGCATCTTGACGCCCAACCCCGACTGCTGGAGGAACTTGTTGTTGAGCATCGGCCACACGACCGACTTCATGCGCTCGGGGTCACCGGCGATCAGCGTCGGCTCATCAACGCGATCCACAATGATCATGATGCTCGCGTAGCCGAAGTGCGAGAGCAAGCGGCGGAGCCGATCAAACAGCGAGTAGCGGTGCTCCTCGGACGGCGTCGTCGGCAGCAGCCCGACCTCGAGCATCGACGGATCGACCTGCCGGAGCGATCGCGCAAACGACGCATCGCCGCGCCCGCTGATGCGCACCTGGCGCCGCACCTTGTGCCCCAGTCGCAGGTACGACAGCCGGTCCCACCCCCAGCGCTTCGCAATCACCAGCAGCCACAGCGCCGTCAGCGCGGCAACGCTGTAGATCGCCCAGCCGCCATTGAGATCCAGCTTCCCCTCCGAGTACGCCCAGTACGCAAGCCCCGCGGGCAGCAACCATCCGAGCATCGCCAGCGAGTTCCAGAGCCACACACGCCCCGGCAGCGGCAGCCGCAGCACGCGGCGCAGCTTGCGTGTCCGCCGCTCCGCGCCCTCCGCCCGGTCATACACCGCCTGCAGCAGCAATAGCTCCTCGCGTGTCGAGGTGTCCAGCTTGCGGACCGTCCGCCGCGGCTCGGGCCCAAGGTCCAGCGCGCCCGCTGATCCGCCCGGTGCATCGGGCGATGCCTCGCCCTCCTTCAAAATCGTGTCAACGATCCGCGGCACAATCAGCGACAGAACCGCATCCATGTGATCCGGCAGACGCATCTTCGCCAGCGCGTCCGGCACGTTGGGCTTGCGCTCGCTCCCCACACGCTCGTTGAAGCGGTCCAGGATCGGATTCAGCTCGTCATAGGGCACAAGCAGGCAGCGTGCCGAGGGGCTGGCGTCGTTGTAGGCGGCGACACGATCGGCGATCTGCAGACGCATCGCGGTCTTGCCGCTGCCCTTCTCGCCGAACACGATCGCGGTGGAGGGGCGCGCAAAGTCGCCCAGGATCTTCTCAAAGTCGGAGTGCGTGGTGAACCCCGTGCCCTGCGCGGAGACATGCCCCCCGGTGGTGCCCAGCGACTCGAGCTTGCGGAAGACGGGGTCCTGCCGGGCCTCTTCGCCGCGGAAGGGGTTCTCGACAATGCGCCAGTGCTCGAAGAACGTCGAGAGGTTCATTCGTGAGTCCTGCGGAGCTTGAAACACGAGGTCGCACAGTGTCGCACGGAGCCAACCGGGAACAATCGAGCCGGAGTCGGGACAGGCGGAGCCGCGCGGAGGGAGCCGGGATTCGCGCTCCTGTTCAATGCATCTTCCAAGTCTGTATCTCCGTGCGCCTCAGTGCGCCTCCGTGTCGAGCTCAATGATCCACCCGGATCCCCAGCATCGGCGCGATCTTCGCCATCGTGGCGTCGAGTGTCTTGCGGTCCTTCGCCTCAAGGTTCAACCGGAGCAGCGGCTCGGTGTTGCTCTTGCGGACATTGCACCACCACCCCAGCTTGTCGAAGCAGTCGATGGTGACGCCGTCGAGCTCGTCAACCGTGCCGGAACCGCCGAACTTCTCCTTCAGCGCGGCGAGCGCGGCATCCTTGTCCTCGATGTTGAAGTTCACCTCGCCCGACTGGGCATACTTCTTCGCCGGCGCGACAAGCTGGCTCATCTTCTTGCCCGACTGCTTCAACATCGTCAGCACCGTCGCCATCGCGATCGCGCCCGAATCCGCGTTGTAGTTCCCCTGGAAGTAGAAGTGCCCGGAGAGCTCGCCGCCGAACACCGCCTTGTGTTCCGCCATCGCGGCCTTCATGAACACATGCCCCACCCGGCAGCGAACCGGCTTCCCGCCCAGCTTCGTCACCTCTTCCGCCAGCGCCCGCGTCGATCGCAAGTCATACGTGATCGCCGCCCCCGAGCCCTTGGGGAGCTTCTTCAGGAAGAACGCCGCCATCGCCGCCGTCAGGTGGTCGCACCCGACGATCATCCCGTGCTCATCGACGACGACCAGCCGGTCCGCATCGCCATCGAAGCAGATCCCCAGGTCCGCCTTCTCCGCGACAACCGCCGCCTGGAGCTGCGCCAGGTTCGATGCGACAAGCGGATTGGGCTCGTGCACGAACTCGCCCTTCGAGTTGTCGAAGTTCAGCGCGATGATGTCCAGGTTTGGGATCGGCGCGCCCGCGCCCGCCGGGAGCTTCTTGTTCGCGCCCGGGATGCCGAACACCATCGGCACCATCGTGCCCGCCATGCCGTTGGACGCATCGATCACGACCTTGAGCTTGTGGCCGTTGCCGCCGTTCAGATCCAGGAACGAGCGCACGTGCTTGATGTACGCCTCCCACAGGTTGCGCTCCTCGCGCCGCCCATGGGCCGACTGCACCGTTGCCTTGTCCACCATCGCGGCGTGCTTTCGCACCTCCGCCAGCCCCGTCGCCTCGCCCACGGGCTTGGCCTTGCGCTTGGAAACCTTGAAGCCGTTGTACTGCGGCGGGTTGTGGCTCGCCGTCGTCATCACCCCGCCGGCGCAATCCAGATGATTGACCGCGAAGTAAATGAACGACGTATCCACCAGCCCCACATCGATCACGTGTCCGCCATGATCGTTGATCCCCTGCATCAGCATCTTCGAAAGCGCGGGCGAACTCTTCCGCATGTCCCGCCCGACCACGATGTTGTGCATCATCGGGCTCGTTTCGCCCGCCGCCGCCGCATCGCTGAGCAGGTACTTCGAGACTCCGAAGCCGATCTGCCACGCCATCTTCTCATCCAGCGGGTCCGGTGTGGTGCCGCGGATGTCATAGGCCTTGAAGACCTTACCGAGCATGAAGGGCCTCCGTGAAGTGGTACGGGGAGGTGAAGGGGGTTCAGGGATTGGCAGTTCGGTCGTGACGGCTAGCCTAGCGTCGCACGGCCGATCTGTCATTCCTGTTCGGATTGTGGACGGATCTGTTTCGCGCCTTTCCCGGCGGAACTTCCACATTCCCCGCGCGATCCGCTCCTCGATCGCCGCGAGCCCGTTCTCCGCTCGCCCCTAGAACCACTCATCCGCCTCCGCCCGCACCTCTTCGATCCGCACGCCCTCCGGCAGCGCATTCAGAAACATCCGGCCATAGCGAGCGGTCTTGATGCGAGGATCCAGAATGACCACGCGCCCCCGGTCGCTCTTGGAGCGGATCAACCGGCCGAACCCCTGCTTGAACCGGATGATCGCCCGCGGCAGGGAATCCTGCGCAAACGAGTTCCCTCCCTGGTTCTCAATCCGCTCCATGCGCGCCTGCGTCAGCGGGCGGTCCGGCGGCTCGAACGGCAGCCGCGTGATGATCACGTTCCGTAGTCGCTCGCCGCGCACATCAACCCCCTGCCAGAACGTCGCCGCGCCCAGCAGCACCGCGCGCTCGGCCTCGATGAACTTCTTCAGCACCAGCGTCCGCGGCCCGTCGCGCCCCTGTGCAAAGAGCGCAATGTCCTGCCGGTCGAGTTCCTGCCGGATGCGGTCCGCCACCGCGTTGAGCGTCGCAAAGCTGGTGAACAGAACAAACGCCCCGCCATCGGTCGCCTTGACGTGATGCAGGATGCGCGCGGCCAGCGCATCCAGATAGCCCCTGCCCGATCCGTCATCGCGCGCGGGCTCGCCGCTCTCGCTCCGCCTCGTGTCGCCGGACTTGGGGTTCGGCAGCGAAAGATCGACATACAGCGTCGCCTGCTTGGCGTAGTCAAACGGACTGCCCAGTTGCAGCACGCGCGTATCCGGCGGCGGCGGCAGGCCCAGGTTCTGGATCGCATGCGCAAAAGCCGTCTCCGCCCGCTCCGTCAGTTCATCCGGGCTCGCCGTCCGTGTCGCCAGCGTCGCCGATGTCAGCACAATTCCCAGCGGCTTGCGAGGCTTCGCGGGAGTCGTGGCCCCGCCCGACGCACCCGCGTGAGGATCGGGCGCGACCGGCTCCGCGGGGTGCGCATCATCATGCCGATCCTCATGATTGAACGGGTTGTCACCCGCATCCGGTTCGTGCCACTCTTCGTGCTCCAACTCCGGATGCTCATGCACCTCGGCTTCATCCGCCTCATCGCCGCCCACATCCAGCGGAACAGGCTTCACCTCGACCGCCGGGTCGAACAGCACCCGCCTCAGAATGGGCGCAACCTCCACCGGTGCACACGCAAGCTCGACCCTCGGCCCAAAGCCGCGGCCGCGCCCGCCGGTCCGCTCCTCCACCTCCACCCAGTACACGAATCCCTGCAGCGTCTGCGCAATCAGTGCCTCCGCTGTGTCGGCGATCTCCGCCGCTCGCCGGGCATACGCCTGCAACTCAAACCGGTCCTGCTCGTTCTCGATGTTCTCGCGGATGTTCCGCAGCCTCACCGCCACATCCCGCATCGCCGGCGTCAAGTCGTTCTCGATGACATCCGGCCGCACGATCCGCCCGGAGTTCGCCCGGTTCCGCTGGGCATACTCCAGCATCGAATCGAAGAAGCGCCGCGACGCATTCTCCGCGTTGATCACCAGGTGCACCGCCCGCTCCACCGCCTCGCTCCCCGCCGCGGCAAGCTGCAGCTGCCGCTCCATCAGGTAGCCCTTGCCGCGGCGCGGCGAAAACAGCGTCCGCAGGAGCCGCGTCACCCGCGGCTGCGCCAGCGACAGCCCGAAGTGCTCGCACGCCGCATCCTCGACGTTGTGCGCTTCATCGAGGATCACCTGGTCATACGGCGGCAGAATCGCCCCGCCACCGCCGCTGGGCCGCTGACGCATCGCCAGGTCAGAGAAGAACAGCGCGTGGTTGCAGACGATCAGGTTCGCCTTCTCAAGCTCGCGCCTCGCGCCTTGATAAAAGCACTTCTGATACGTCGGGCACTTCCGCCCCATGCAGTTGTCGGTGTCGCTCCGCACATGGTCCCAGACCTCCGGCCGCTCCAGCGCGGGCAGGCTCGACAGCGTGCCGTCCTTCGTGCCGTACGCCCAGTCCTGGATGACGTGCAGCGACGTCTTCGACTCCCCGTCATACAAAATCGAATCCTGCCGCTCGCTGGCGATCTTCAGCCGCCGGATCGACAGGTAGTTTCCGCGGCCCTTCGCCAGTACCGGCACCAGCGCACGCGCCGACGGGCCAAGGTCCCACTGCGCAAGCGTGGCCTGCAGCAGCGGGATGTCCTTCTGAATCAGCTGCTCCTGCAGCGAGATCGTCGCCGTGGCGACGACGACCGTCTCGTTGTGCAGCACCGCCCGCAGAATCGCCGGCACCAGGTACGCAAAGCTCTTCCCCACGCCCGTCCCCGCCTCGACCAGCAGCCTGCCGCGGGATTCCATCGCACTCATCGCCGCCCGGGCCATCACGCCCTGCTCCGGCCGATGCTCAAACGCCACACCCGCCGCGATCAACGCGCGGGCGATCGGCCCATCATCAGCGAGGATCCGATCGAGTGTCGCGCCGGTCGATGGCGGAAGTGCGGTCACGCGGACATAGTAGTGAACCAACGCCGCGGTGCGTCTGGCCTTTCCTCTCCGGGCCGGTCCGCGCCCAAACCGTGGCCCCGCGAACGGTTCAGGCCTGCCTGCACAGATCGACCACTCGAAGCGCCATGCCCGGGTCATCCGCAGGCACCAGCACCGTGATGTGATCCCCGGGCGCGACCACGAGGTCCGCCGTCGGCATCAGTTCCCGCCCCGCCCGCTCCACCGCGACCACCAGTGACTTTCGCGGCAGCCCCGCCTCCCGCAAGGGCCTTCCCTCCACGCGCGACCCTCGCTGGACCCCGATCACCACCGTCGTCGGCGCGGTGGGGTCGGGCGAGTGGCCCCGCCGAGTCAGATCGTCGTGCATCAACGCCTCGTAGATCGGAAGGTCGCGCAGCTGTTCGGCAACCAGATACGCCGTCAGGCACGCCACCGACAGCGCAAACAGCTGCTCATAGTTCGCGGTCATCTCAAGGATCAGCACAATCCCCGTCAGCGGCGCACGAACCGACGACGCAAAGAACGCCGCCATGCCCAGCACCGCCAGCGCAGCCGACCTGTCCCCGATCGCCGGAAACACCGCCGCCGTCGCCTGTCCGACGATCGCTCCGACCAGCGCGCCCAGCAGAAGCATCGGCGCAAAGATCCCTCCCGGCGCCGCCGTGCCATAGCTCAGCAGCGTCATGAGCGTCTTCGCCGCAAGCAGAACGGCCAGCGCGCCGATGGTCGCCTGCATCTGCCCGCCCAGCAGCCGCTCCGCAACCGAGTGCCCGCTCCCGACGGCATCGGGCATCACCAGCCCCACCAGACACGCCGTGGCGCACACCACCCCGGGCAGCATCCATCCCGGCACCACACGCTGCGCGCGGCCGATCCGTGCCGAGGCCAGGATCCCCTTGTTGAAGAGCACGCCCATCAGCCCGCACGTCGCGCCCAGCAGCACCACCAGCGGCAGCGAGGTCAGTGGCAGCGCAGGATAACCCGTGATCGCGAACGATGAGCCCTGCCCCACGACCGACCGCGTCACGATCGTCGCGCACACCGTCGCCACCAGCGCGCCCGCGTACGTGCGAGAGGACATCTCCCGCTGCATCTCCTCGATGACAAACACAAACCCCGCCAGCGGCGCATTGAACGCCGCGGCCAGTCCCGCACCCGCGCCGCACGACACCAACTGCGGCACGCCCCGCCGCTTTACCCCCGTGATCTCCGCCACCGCCTGACCCGCCGCCGCCCCCATCTGCACCGTCGGCCCCTCCCGCCCGAGCGACAGCCCCGCGCCGATCCCCAGCGCGCCGCCGATGAACTTCACCGGCAGCAGAGACTTCCACTTGAGCTGCCTCAGGTTCAGCAGCACCGCCTTGATGTGCGGGATGCCGCTGCCCGGAGCATCGGGCGAGATGTGCTTGACGCTCAGGCCGATCAGACATCCGATGACAAACGCCCCGGCCGGCAATCCCAGCCATCCGACCCAGGCGTCGATCCTTCCCTCCGCCAGCAGGTCAAAGACCCGGTGCCGACCGTGCTCCGCGGTTCGCAGCGCAAACTGAAAGGCGACCGCGATCCCGCCCGCGGCCAGTCCGACGATCGCCGCGCGAATCAGGTGCCCGACCCGACTGTCCGACACGGGCTGCGCCCCGCTGGTACTCTCTGGCTCCGCGCTCTCGCCCGTCTGTGCGCCCTCGTCCATCGGGCCAGTGTACCGGCCGATCCTCCGCACGTCAGCAGGCCCCTCCGGAGTTCGCTCCAATGAAGATCGTCATCCCCGGCGGCAGCGGACAGGTCGGCACCCTTCTCGCCCGCCACTTCCACGCCCGAGGCGATCACGTCGTCATCCTCAGCCGCCGCCCCGGCCAGCCGTCCACCAAGTGGCGCACCATCGTCTGGGATGCGCTCAGCCTCGGGCCCTGGTCGCGTGAGATCGACGGCGCGGATGTGGTCATCAACCTCGCCGGCCGCTCCGTCAACTGCCGGTACAACGAGGCCAACCGCCGCGAGATCATGGCCTCGCGCATCGATTCCACCCGCGTCGTCGGCAACGCCATCGCCGCCGCGCAAAGACCCCCCAAGGTCTGGCTCCAGGCCAGCACCGCAACGATCTATGCGCACCGCTTCGACGCCCCAAACGACGAGAGCGCAGGCATCCTCGGCGGCGGGCCCGGCGAAGCCGATGCCCCCGACACCTGGAAGTTCAGCATCGATGTCGCCCAGGCCTGGGAGCGCGAGCTTGAAGTGGCAAAGACGCCTCACACCCGCAAGGTCCCGATTCGCAGCGCGATGGTCATGAGCCCCGATCGCGGCGGGATCTTCGACACGCTCGCGACGCTCACCAAGCGTGGCCTCGGCGGCAACGCCGCCGGCGGGAAGCAGTTCGTCTCGTGGATTCACGAAGCCGACTTCATCCGCGCGACGGACTTTCTCATCCGCAACGAGACCATGACCGGCCCCATCAACGTCTGTTCGCCCAATCCGCTTCCGTACTCCGACTTCATGCTCGCTCTCCGCCGCGCAATGGGCGTGCGCATCGCCCTCCCCGCGACCAAGCTCATGCTCGAAGTTGGAGCGATCCTCATGCGCACCGAAACCGAGCTCGTCCTCAAGAGCCGCCGCGTCGTGCCGGGCCGCCTCCTCGCCACAGGCTTCGAGTTCCAGCACCCCGATTGGCCCGCCGCGGCCGCGGAACTGATCAGCCGATGGCGCAAGTGACTTGTCATCAGCCCTTGACCGCAGCCTCGATGTCGGCCGGACTCTCATACGCCAGCCCGAACACGGTCTTGTTGAACTCTCCGAGCGAGACCTCTTCCTGCTTGATGAAGCCGCTCGCGCGCAGCTTGCCGGTGCGGTGCAGGTCCACCATCGCGCACACGCCCGCGGCCGTCGTCAGCTCGATCGCCGGCCAGATGCGCCCGAACAGATGCGTCGCGTGGATGCTCCGCTTGAAGTTCACCTGCTCGCGCACGCCCCCGCCCGCGCGAACGCCCACGCAGTTGATGAACACCACCACCACATCCTGCAATGTCCGCGCGATCGCGTGCTCCAGCAAATCGACCGCCAGCGCCCGGTCGAACACCCGCCCGCTCGCCGTCGGCTTGGCGTGCTCGACGTTCAGCCGCAGGTCCTCGAGGAAGAACTTCATCAGGTCGCGGTGCCCGGGGTACCGGATCGTCTTGTACGCGATGTTCGATTCGCCGGTCGTCTTCCCCTCACCCGTGAGCGTGTCGATCAGCGAGCCCACGCCGCCGGACGTGTAGAACGCCTCGTAGTCAACACCCTCAAACGAGAAGTGCTCCAGGCCCTCCAGCGCGGGCACCTTCACCTGCGCTCCGCTCAGCATCACGTTGCACGGCTCGCAGTACTCGTTCACCACGCCCGAGGCCGACCACGTCACGTTGTACTTCAGCGCCTTGGTGGTGAACTGCGGCAGCGCGCCCACGCGCAGCGTCAGGTCGTGGATCTCCGCGAACTCGCGCGCAAGATCATTCGCCGCGATCGCGATGTATCCGGGCGCAAGCCCGCACTGTGGCACCAGCGCGACCCTCGCCCGCCCGGAGTCCGCGATCCTCTTCACGCCCTCCGTCGCCTCGACATCCTCGGTCACGTCGAAGTAGTTCACCCCCAGCTCGTTGGCCATCTCCGCCACGCCCGCCACCAGATTGAACGGCAGCATGCAGATCACATAGTCCTGCCCCTTGAGCGCGCTGCGAACCTGCTCCCGGTCCGACGCATCGATCTGCCTGGTCACCAGCTCGACCGGGTGCTTGATGTGCTTCTTCAGCTCCCCGATGTTCGCCGCGGCGATCGTCAGGTTCGCCTGATCCCGGTCCGCCAGTGTCACGCGATAACTCCCCCGGCCGCAGGCCAGGAGCAGTTCCGCGACCGATTTGCCGACCTTGCCGCCGCCAAGCACCAGGACGTTCTTCATGCTCTCTCTTTCGGGTATTGGGAGGGTGATCTTTGGCGCGCAGAGAGCCAAAGGCACTTCCGCCCGTCGCCCGGATGGTGTCGCGTTCACCCTCCGTTATCCTGTTGTCGATATGGCCAGCTCTCACACGCTCCCCGCCGCCCGCCCCGCGCTCCATGCGCACTTCTCGCGAGGTGCCGAGCCCGCCCTCGCAATCGACTCCGGCGACACCGTCACAATCCGCGGCATCCCCGATGTCAGTTGGGGCCTCGAGCCGCCCACTTCGACCACCGCGCCCCGCCGCAAGGTCGAGCCGCGCGACCCCGCGCGCGACAACGGCCCGTGTCTCTGCGGCCCGATCGCCATCCGCAACAGCGCGCCCGGCGATGCGCTCCAGATCGACATCGAGCGCGTGGTCCCCGGCAAATGGGGCTGGACCTACGCCGGCAAGGGCATGTCTTCTCCCGCACACAACGCCGCGCTCGGCCTCGCGGATGCGCCCCTCACGCTCCTCCGCTGGGATCTCGATGCCGCATCCCCTTCCGGACGCCGTGTTGCCCGCAGCCACCTCGGTCACACGGTTCCCCTCCGCGCCTTCCCCGGCACCATCGGCCTCGCGCCCGATGAAGACCGCGCCAGCGGCTGGGTCCCTCGAACGTGCGGCGGCAATATGGACTGCCGCGAACTCACCGAGGGCAGCACGCTCTTCCTCCCGGTGCAGTGCCCCGGCGGGCTGCTCTCGCTCGGTGATGGCCACGCCGCGCAGGGCGATGGCGAGCTCAGCGGTACCGCGATCGAGTGCATGCTCGAAGAAGTCCGCCTGCGCATCACGCTCCTCAAGGTCCACCGCCTCAGCTCGCCGCGCATCCGCCCCGCCCGGCTCCCCGAAACCGCGCCCGACAAGCCCCGCTGGATCACCCTCGGCTTTGCCGACACGCTCGACACCGCCGCGGCGAACGCTGCTTCCGCGATGCTCGACCTGATGGTGGAGGAGTTGAACATCCCACGCCCCGAGGCCGCCGCCCTCGCGAGCAGCCAGGTCGACCTCCGCATCACGCAGATGGTCAACCCTCTGAAGGGCGTGCATGCGGTGTGGAGATACTGATTCTCCGTTGACGCCGGGGCTGAGGCTTTGCGCAGCCCCGGGTTGAAGACGCCGTGAGTAACTCCACCGATGACAGCGCTCCGACTCTCTGCCGGAGGGTGTGCCGGGGGGGAATCGCAGGTGCTCCGGCATTGGCGATCAATCTCGATCCGTGATCAAACCGGTCTCAACCACCACGATCTAACGCCAAACTCATTCGTCCGCAACTCCAGCCTCCCGAATCGCTCGGCATCAACAAACCGTGCCAGGAGCGCGCTTGCCCGATCTCGCATGGGCTCATCAGGCTCGACCAGTGACGAGTGAATCTGAATTCCTCCGAACTCGGCGATCGCTCTCGCACCTAGGCGCATCGCTGCATCCGCATCCCCGTCAGCGACTCCACCAAACTCCACGATCGCGTCCCATTGCAGATCAAAGCTTTGGTCGTAGCGATCACCAATCCGTACCTGCGTCTTCGTCGCCAAGTCATGTTCGACCGTGTAGAACGAACATTCGATGACCTCCGGACCGCCCTCGACTGTCTGCCCCTCCAGTTGCCGCCAGTCGCGAACCGGAAGACGGATCCATTCCGCACTGAGATTGCACTCCAGCCGATCCCCCGCATACTCAAACGGCTCGAAGTGGAGGAACAGACTCCAATAGAGGCCGAGCGGAACGCCCACCGGCGCGTTCTCGAAGATCAGCCCATGGATCTCCGCTCGCGCCGGATTCAGTTGATGGATCGGAAATGACATCTCAGCGTCTCGCTCGCTTTCCCACCACATTCCCCCACGCCATCCCCACCGCGCGCTTCACTTCCGCCGTCCCCGCCGCGCCTTTGCCCCTGAGTCGAATCAACGTGTACCCGCGCTCGCCCCACGCGCCCGGCACCGGTTCATACATCCCCGGCTTCGCCGCGATCATCTCCTCCTGCTGCTCCGGCGTGAACTTCAGCACCGCCTTGCCGTCATCTTCCCACAGCACGGCGAAGATCGGGCCACTCTTCTTGCCCTTGCCGAGCGCTGCAAACGACGGGCGCGACCAGTGCGGCTTCTCGATCGCGCCCGGCATCCCCATAGCCGCGGCACGAAACCGCCGGACCCAGGCCGGGTCGAGGTCGCGCATCGATTCTGACCTGGTGCTCACGTGATCTCACATCGGCTGGCTTACTTCGCCGTCTTCTTTCCCACCTTCTTCTTCGCGCTCTTCTTGCCCGTGCCGGCCTTCTGCTTCGCGCCGGGCTTCGTTCCGCCAGTCTTTCCCGCAGCCTTCTTTCGCGCGGCGGCGCGCTCCGCCGCGGCCTTGTTCATCGAGAGAATGCTCTTCTCGTAGTGCGCGAGGAAGTTCTTCAGTGTCGCGCGCTTGATCGCCCTGCCCACCACCTCCAGCGGCACATCCTCGATCTTCTTGAACCGGATGCACGACTTGCCCATGTCGAGCTTCTTGCCCGTCGCCTTCCACTCGCGCTGGAATGTCGCCAGGTCCGCCGGGTCGTTGTAGAGGCACATCAGGTAGATCCCGATGTGGTTCTTCTGCGAGCCGATGCCCGCGTAGGGCAGGGCCTGCTTCGGGTCGCAGTGATACCCCGCCGGGTAGATGCTGTGCGGCACGCAGTAGCAGATGCCGCCGTAGCTCATCTGCTCGACAAAGCCCTTGTCGAGGTTGGCGCGGATGACCTTCCGCACGGCTTCGGGCGCCGGGCGGGGGGGGGGGGGGGGGGGGGGGGGGTATGGGGGGGGGGG